>PXEC01000111.1 GCA_003566255.1 Candidatus Peregrinibacteria bacterium
AGAAGAAAGCTACTATCAATATTAAAAGGACAACAAGAAAACAAAATGCCGCCAGAAGAATAATCCAGAATCGAGATAATAACACATTATCATTTAAAATACTATTAATATAATTTATTGCAAATTGGCTGCGCCCAGAAAGTGAGTTCGCAGCAGGTAAGGTGTAAATATTCTCGCCATTTTCAGAAATAATGCTGCCATTGTTATATTTTAAAACAATATCGCTAATTGTTATTTCATCGGCATTGTTAATGCCGATTGGCTCTTCCACTGGCATATCATTGACCATGGTACCATGCGTGCTTTGCAGGTCGGCCAGGTACCAGATACCGTTGTAGAAAAAAAATTGAGCATGATAGCGAGAAACCATTTCATTGGTTAAGATAAGATCGTTGTCGGCGGCACGGCCGATACTAACGGACAGAAGATTTTCAGCATTTAATGATGGTCGAGTCAGTTTATCTAGTGAGGCAATGAAATTTTCGATCAGCCGTTTGGGAAATAGCTTATCACTTTTAAGCCAACGCTCGGTAAAAGAAACATGATTATTTAAGGTGCGCAGGATTGTACCTTCTTCATTTAAAAGGCTTTTTCCATCATATTTTAACATGCTATTACTAAGCTGAATTTCAGTAGGAGCAACCAATTCAACAGGTTCTTCAATTTTTGTTTTGTTGACATAGGTGCCGTGTTTGCTTTCCAGGTCAGATATGCACCACCTGCCATCGCGAGAAAATATAAGGGCGTGGTAACGGGATGCAGTATCGTCATCCAGGATTAGCTCATTATCGGCAGCCCGGCCTATTTTTATGTTACCGAGAGAAGTATAGGATTGTTCAGCTGGTTTAGGGGGGATTTCCTGCTGCGGGGTGCTTTCCTTGCGTTTCTTTTTTGCTGGGGGTGGCTTTTTATATTCTTTTTCAGGTGTACCTTTAGCTTGAGAAAGTTCTTCCTGGAATTTAGCAATGCTCTGATACCGGTTGGAAGCATTGACAGCCATGGCCTTAAGTAAAGCCTGTTCGGCTGTCGGATTGATTTCAATACCCAGTTGCGAAGGTGCCACCAGTGTATCCTCGGCTAAACGGTCAAGAGAATTTGGGGGCATTTGACCGGTGATGGTGCGATAAATAGTAGCACCCACTGCATAAATATCGGTGGCAGGCCCCTGTACGCCTTTACTACGGTATTGTTCTTCAGGTGTATAGCCAGGTTTCATAACCACTGAAAGACTATCATCCTTAGCTCCTGATGAGGTGCGAGCAGCACCGAAATCAATTAATACAACCCGCCCTTTCTGGCTAATGATAATGTTTTCGGGGCTAATATCGCGGTGAAGCAGGTCAGCATCATGTATAACCCGCAGGGCATCCATGATTGGCATCATGATTTCCATGGTGGTATTAAGGGGTAATTTTTCACCAACCTGGGCCAGATGATGACGTAATGTTACTCCCTCGATATAATGCATGACGAGGTATGCAGTTCGATTAGCTTGAAAGAAGTCTGTAACCGAAACTATGTTCGGGTGATCCATGAATTGAGCCAGAGTGCGAGCTTCTTGCAGAAACTTCTCCATATCATGGGCAAAGATTGTGTCCTGTGCCTTAGAATGGGCAATAACCAAATCATTACCAGGTATGCGATAAACCAAATCCAAAGGAAAATATTCTTTAATAGCAAGCTTAATACCCAGGTTTATATCCCATGCCAAATATGTAATGGCAAAGCCACCCTGCCCAAGAGCTCTACCAATGATATATTTATTTTGCAAGATGGTGCGCGGTTGAAGATAATTTGGCGATTCCGGCGGGGTGGTTTCAAGAAAACCGCACTGCGGACATTTCTTTTTGCCACCCTTATCTTCCATGCAACCCATGCAAAGGTTTTCCAGCACCACCAGCATCACTCCAGTTCTACGGTAAAGATTTCTTCTGATTCGGCAAGGGAAAACCTATCTCCCGGTTCGATGCTGTATTGTTCATTTTGCGTCAGCCTTTCTCCACTAACCCAGAATGTTCCGTTACTTGAAGTATCGATAAGTGTAAACTGCTGCGATAGTGGATCAAAGGTTACGGTGCAGTGCTTGCGGCTTATTTCGGTATTTTCAGGTGGGTAGACTGCCTGAGCACTTTGGTCACGGCCGATTATTACCTGATTGTTAGCAAAATTGATTACCTGGCCAGCAAAGATTCCTGAGAGACCCACCAGCAAAGGACGGGCTTCCTGATCCGCAGCTGGTACGGGGTAAAGCTTTTCTGAGGGCTGCATAGTCCTGCGTGATCGCTTAAAAATCAAAAATAAAAAGACAAGAAAAATCAGGCCACCCAATCCTGCGGCTATATACAGAAAAGTATTGTTCTCAGGAACAGTTGGAACAGGATCTTCAGGCAACACAGGCTCTACTGGAGCTTCTATTTCACCCTCTTCAAGTGCTGCAGCATAGACCGTTACATTAGTATAAGTGCTGATATTTTTATCATAAAGAGAGCGTGCAATAACCCTGGCATCACCTACTGCTAAGGCCTGGACAACCCCCTCTTCATTAACAGAAACAACTCCCGGGCTCGATGATTCCCACAGAATACCCTGCTCGGTTGCATCACGTGGTATAACCCATGCTTTGGTTTCTACCTTTTCTCCAAGAGAAAGCGCAATATTATCCGGTTCTATTCCTATACTAGTTACCGGCTTAATAACCTCTACCCGACAAACTATATAAAAACCTCTATCAACAGTTGTTACTGTGATTAGAGTTTCACCGGGATTTTTTGATATAACCCTGGCAGTTCTATTATTGATTTCCAGATCAGCAACTGCAGGATTACTATTGTTCCAGTATACCCGTCTGTCAGTTGCATTAGTGGGAAACACTATTGCTTTTAGTTCCTCGTTTTCTCCTACAATAAGGTTAAGTTCGGTTTTGTTATCCTGAAGACGTATTCCGGTTACTCTTATCAATTCTTCTTCATTCTCGGCAAAGACACCATTGATTAAAAATAACGGTGATAGACAAATTAAAATAAGTAAACAAAGATACTTTAGCTTAAGAGTCATTATTACACCTCTTTCAGTTGCCTCAAGGGCCTAAATATCTATCGTTTTGCCAATAGCCTTCAAGGACGGTGCCGTCGGGTTTTACCATAATTCCATACCCATGTTTAAGTCCTTTGTGCCATTCACCTTCATAATAATGTTCTCTTATTCCACGTTTGATAAGCACATCGTAAAAGGAGCTTGACCTATCGCTAGAAGGGTACCGAATAATACCCTGACCATGAGGCAACCCATTGCGCATCCAACCGGTATATTCACCACCGTCATATTGAATCATTCCGTAAACGATAATTGCTTCAGGTTCTGCAGCTACTTCGGCTGGGACCTCATTGTTATTTCCGATAAGAGCAGCAATAATTGCTACAGACAGCAAGAGCACTCCGGCTACACCAATTGCAGCGAAAAACAATGAGCTGCCAGGTGAAGCTTTTCTGCTCAATGCATGCCCGTTCTGCGAAGAAAAAGCGGGTGGGGTTGAATCTTCAAGTAAATTTAAGTTTTTTCCATCTACAGAACGGATACTCGTGCCATCAAAATTAAGCTTAACATCACTTAATAATAATGTATCTCCAGATCTTAGCTTAATCGGTCCGTCAACTTTTTTACCATTAACCGAAGACCCGTGAGTACTTTGCAAATCAACTATGACCCACCGGCCTGATCTACGATAGATGCGTGCATGATAACGAGATACTTTTTTGCTGGAAAGAACCAGATCATTATCAGGTGCCCTACCAAT
>PXEC01000093.1 GCA_003566255.1 Candidatus Peregrinibacteria bacterium
GTTCACAGACAACGGTGACGAATTCAAAATTTTTGGCCGCCGCACGAATCATGCTCGGCCCCCCGATATCTATATTTTCTATGCATGGGTCTTCCCCGAAAGGATAAAGATTGGCAACGACCAGATCTATCATCTTGATGCTATTTTTCTCCGCATCGGACATATGGCTTTTATCGCTACGCAAAGCCAAAATGCCACCGTGTATTTTCGGATGAAGAGTCTTTACGCGACCGCCCATTATCTCCGGGAATCCGGTATGATCGGAAACATCGGTAATTTTGATTCCGGAATCTCTCAAAACTTTCGCAGTCCCCCCCGTCGAAAGGATTTCGATACCGGCAGACTCAATCTTTTTCGCAAATTCAACAATACCGGACTTGTCCGACACACTTATTAAAGCACGCTCTATAGACATAAAAAATTAAAAGAAAGGACCCAAACAATTCTAATCACAAAAGAAGCAAAGTCAAGGCTCATCATGCCCGCCGGCACTCCACGGGTTGCACCTGCATATACGCCAAATTGACTTAGGAAAGCCCAATATAACGCCATATTTAAGCACGGATTTTTTCATATATTCGGAGCATGTCGGGGTATAACGACAATATCCGTGAGGGAAGAGGACTCTGGGCCAGCCGTGATCTGGCGACAAGGTTTTTTGATAAACAAGAACAAGAAACGCGACAATCCATCTCGGCAGAAAAAACGGAAACAGGTACCATTTTTTAGTTTTTGAATAATCCAAAAAGAAACTTGGTTTCCTAATAATAGTTCCTTGGATTTTGTCTCACTCCGTTCAAGTGAACTTCCCAATGAAGATGTATTCCCGTTGCCCCGTAAACTCTACCCGTATTACCCATCATTCCTATAACATCACCCTGATTAACCCATTGTCCGGACGAAACATTTACAGATCCCAAGTGAGCGTAAAGAGTTCTCAATCCGTTTCCATGGTCAATTATCACATGATTTCCATATCCGCCGGCCCAAGTTCCCGAAGAAGCTGTGACAACGGTTCCTCCACCCGCACTCCAAACGGGAGGCCTGCTTCTATTCGCTATATCAAGCGCGTAATGCCCGGCCCTGTATCCTTGAGTGATGTTCCCGGTGGTAGGATAGATAAAAGGTCTGCCGGCAACCGGAGCCGCGGAAGAAGGTGCCGCGCTTACAGCCGGAACAGATCTGGTGTCTCTTGAAACGGTAGCATTTCTTGGAGCTTGAGCAATAACCGGAGGAGGCGCTAGTGGTTCCGCACCCGGGAGGAACAAGCTTTGACCTTGCCTTATAGTTTCACTTGCAAGACTGTTCTGAGCGATTATGGATTCTACTTTGACATTATACTGTTTAGCTATAGAACCGAGAGAGTCTCCTCTTTTTACCGTGTATCCTATACCGTCAACGGGTGGGACCAAAAGGCTCTGACCAATTCTTATGGCATTCGCATTGGATATGTTGTTTTCCCACTTTATAGTATTTGAAGATAATCCATATTTTTGAGCGATTGTTGATAGAGTTTCTCCGGCTACAACCGTATGAACCGCGTAATCCGTTAATCCGATTCTGTTTGAAGCATGAGTTTGAGGGTTCATTTTTATAAGATATCCATACTCATCGGCGACCAGGACATCGCTTGATATAGAGTATGCCCCCCCGCGATCCGTTGAATAACTCGCGGAAACAGAGGTGAAATTTGCGGTCGTTGAAAATGACATTAAAAATATCGCTCCAATTGAAATGGCAGCGGCTTGTGAAAGCAATTTCTTTTGAGGAGAAGTGGGCAGTAAATCCCTGACAAATCCGGCAACCGTCGCGGAATATTTTTTCACAGTGACGGCAGCTGCAGACTCTTCACAAACTCTTAGTAGAGGAGAAATACAGAAGGATAAAAACTCACACGCATAATTTCTCAAAACAACTGTTTTTGAGAACACGCGCATGTGGCGCTCCCTTCTCGCAAATTTGTTAACCCGAAGTGTACTGTCCGGATCCATTAAATTTATTTTTAATTTCACTCCGTCCATTATGACCCAAATCTCTAAATGGGGGCAAGAGGCGACTATTGACAAAAAAAGAAGAATATTGCAACTAGTATTTTAACAAAGATTTAAGAATCGTGATATTAGTGTTTTTCAGCCAAAAAAACACGTAGTAGAAAAAGGCAAAAAGAAAATGTGGGTATACAGAAATGCTTGACTTTTTACGCAAAAAGAGGTGTTTTGCTATTGCAAAAATATCAAACATTTGTTAGTGTCCCCGCACAAAAAGGTTCTGTTCCTCGTCTTCCTTCCCCCGCCTCAGGCGGGCGGCAGCGGGGGGCTACGGATCAAAATAGATCTTAATCCAAAGAATTATGAAAGATTATGAACTGATGTTCATACTCCCCCCCGACTTGGGTGAAGAGGGAGCTGCGAAGGAAATCAAGGAAGTCTACAAAATGATCACCGATGAGAAAGGTGAGGTCCTTAACGAAGACGCATGGGGAGTCAGGGATCTGGCATATCGCATAGAAAAACAAGACGAAGGGTTCTATGTTGTGCTTGTCTTTTCCATAGATCCCCAAAAAATCGGTGAAATGGAAAGAGCCCTCATCCTAAATCAAAAAATCCTGAGATTTCTGATAACGAAGACTCCGGAGGATTACACTCTAAAAACGTTTAAGGAGTACCAAAAAGAATGGGAGCTTGAAGACAAAAGAGAAGAAGCCGCGAAGAAAGAACAGGAAGCGAAAAAGAAATCCGGCAGAAAAATTTCCCCACGAAAGGCGGCACCGGTAGCGGTAGCAAAAAAAGCCGAGAAAGAAGATGCGGCGGAGGAAAAAGTTGAAAGCGGAGAGAAAGAGGAAACTGGAGAGAAAATAAAAGAGACCAAAAAAGAGGAGGCTGAAGGCGGAGAAAAAGTCAAAGAGGAGAAGGAGACACCGAAAAAAGCCCCTGCAAAGAAAGAAGAAAAGAAGGAAGACACAGAACCATCAAGCGAAATAGACGACAAGTTGAAGAGCATAATTGATGATCCGGATATAAGCCTGTAAATAACTATTAAATAACAAAGTCAAACATGCCGACATATAAGAACCGCCGTTGCAGATTCTGTATCGATGAAGTGAAGCACATCGATTACAAAAACATCAGATTGATGAAAAAGTACCTTTCCAAGTACAACAAAATAGTGCCAAAGTACTACAGTGGCAACTGCCTGAAACATCAGAAAAAATTAGCCGCGGCGATCAAAAACGCGCGCATAATGGCACTACTCCCTTTTACGCATCAGTAAAAGGTTTTTCATGAGCAATGGCACAGCCCCGGCAAAACCCCGCCAAAACAAAAATCGCCAAACCGTGATTCTCGCGAATCCCCATTCGTGACCTTTTTCATATTTTCACTTCCAAAAAAAGGTTATTTATGCTAAAATAGCGGGATAATAAAAAAACAAAAATAATGGCGAAAAAACAAAAAGAATTCAGACTTCACAACAAGCCCAGCGCGTTTGATAACGCGGTTCTTTCATGGGTTGCGCCTGAAGCAATAAGGCATGAAAGGGGAAGAACTTGGAAAATCGTCATGGCGGCCCTTGCAATAGGGCTGGCCGTCGGAGGGATTGTTTACGACGCGTGGACGTTTTCAGTGGCGATAGTGGCATTTGTTTTGGTTTATTACTTGGTGAATTTGGAAAACCCCAAAGACGTGGAGGTCAAAATTTCGGATGTGGGAATAAAAGTCGGCAGCAGAAAATATCAGTACGGATTAATCAAAGCTTTTTGGATAGTATATGACCCCCCACACGTAAAAACACTAA
>PXEC01000084.1 GCA_003566255.1 Candidatus Peregrinibacteria bacterium
CGTCTCTGTTGATCTTTGCCAATTCCTCTTTTACAAGTACAAAAACTTCGTGGTATCTGGCCTTTATTATTTCTACGATTTGCTTTTTTGAAATCAAGTGAGTGTCTAATTTGCTCAATAACGAAAGGTCCACTGTTTCTCTGTCATTTACTTCTTCCGGCACTACGGATCCATATTCTATTTTCAGCTTTTCAGCCGTATCTATTGAAGTCCTCATACCTATCGCGACATCGTTTGTAACATTTTCTCCGCCTATCGGAATTACCGATGTGTGAAGCGTCGCGCCATCTTCAAAAACACTTACCGAAGTTCCTCCGCAGCCAATATCGACAACGACCACTCCCAGTTCTTTTTGCCTTTTTGACAAGACAGCTTCCGAGGAAGCAAGGCAAGTAGGGATTATGTCATCAATATCAACTCCCGACTGAAGCACGCATTTCTCAAGATTTTTTATTATTGGTTCGAAGCCCGTGACTATATGTGTTTCCACTTCCAAACGAATTCCCGTCATCCCCACCGGATATTTTATTCCTTTCTGCTCGTCTACCGTAAATGTCTTGGGGATTATTCTTAAAAGCCTTCTGTTGCTTGGAATAGTCACCGCTTGAGCCGCTTCCAGAACCCTGTCCACTTCATCTTCCGCAATTTCATTTTCTCCTTGCGCGACAGCTATAACTCCTTTGCTGTTTATTGATTCTATGTGATTTCCGCCTACCCCCAAAAATACGTGGTTTATAGGTTCTCCGGCCATTCTTTCAGCGTCTTCCAGAGAGGAAGAGATGCTGTTTATTGTTTCTTCAACGTCAATTACGGACCCCTTTCTCAATCCCGTGGATGGAGCTATTCCCACGCCTATAATGTTTGGTATCGCCACCCCGTCTTCTTGCATTCCAACAACCGTTCTGATCTTGGAACTTCCGATGTCCAGGCTGGCTACTATTTTTGACTTTGCCATATCGCTTTGGATATTAAATTAAAAGCATTTTGTTTACAAACTTTTTTTAGAGTTTTAGCGATTTTTCACGCGTGTCGTTCAATTTTTTTGTTCGGTCTGCGTGCCTTATCTATTGCGGTTCCCGGCTTTTGAGTTCCGCTCATTATTATAGAGAAGGGCTTGATACTATCAGCATTGCAACTTTTGTCAAGAAAATTGCAGGCGGCGCCGGTTCTTTAAAATAAACTGCCTTGAAGCGGGGATGATTTTTTGAATTCTTCCAGTCTTTTGAGAAGGCTTTTAAATTCGAATTTTTCGAAAATCGACCTGAGCACTTCCTCGTCGTATTCGTGTGTTATGCATTCTCTAAGGTCCAATTTTATTTCCATATCGGTTTTTATCGTTGCCAAATCCCGGCTCAAAAATGCTTTGTCTTTATCGTTTTTTAGTTTTTCTCCCACACTGCCTTTTATCTTATCCAAATTTTTGTATATGTTTTCCAGATTTCCGTATTCCTGTAATAATTTTTTTGCGGTTTTCGGGCCTATTCCCGTGACTCCTTTTATGTTGTCCGATGAATCGCCTTGGAGCCCCTTCATGTCCGCGATTTGGACCGGCTTTAATCCGTATTTCCCGAGGACTTTGTGGATATCGTAGATGATGGGGGAGGAGAATTTTCCGGTGTAGCTGTAGACTTTTGTGTTTTCGGTGACAAGTTGCAATGTGTCCATGTCTCCCGTGACTATGTATGTGAGTACCCCCTCCTTTTCGGCCTGTTTTGCCAGCGTTCCCAGCACGTCATCGGCTTCAAACCCTTCCATTTCAAATATCGGGATCTTGAATGCCGCCACCAATTCTTTTATGCGAGGGATTTGTTCGTATAGTTCGTCCGGGGCTTTGACTCTCGTTGCTTTGTAATCTTCGTATTGTTCGTGCCGGAAGGTTTTTCCTTTTAGGTCGAATGCCACGGATATGTAGTCCGGACGTTCGTTGTTTAACAGATTCAGCAGAATTGACGCGAATCCGTAAACAGCGTTAACCAATTCTCCGGAAGAGGTCCTGAAAGGTGGGAGCGCATGGAATGCTCTGTGAATAATCGCGTTTCCGTCAATCAGGATCAATTTTTTTCTTCCCTCGTTTTTCATGCTGGAAAATAAATAGTGTCGCCGTCAATGTCTAGGTACTCGACTTTGGCCTGATTATAAGATATAATTGCAGGATAACAAAATTTTAAATTTTATGTCCACGAATTCTATTGAGAATTTATTGAAACGGAAAAAAGCTACAAAAAAGCTTTTGTGCGAACGCCTTTCCATTGACTCTTCCAAGCCTCTTTTGGGTGTTGTGCTTGATAAAAAACTTTCAAACGAGGATGAGCAGCTTTTAAAGACGATTCTTGAGGGAGCTTTGCATATAAATATTAATGTTGTTGTTCTTACGGACAGCAATTTTTTTGATGACCGAAAAGTCAAGCATGTTAAGTACAGCCGAAAGAGCCGCCACGAATTGCTTGAGGCCGCGGACATGTCTTTAAGCTTTCCCTTCAGCGATATTCAAGAAATGCTTCTTAACGGCACCGTTCCGATAAGCCCGAAACGCAAAGAAATTTCCGACTATGATCCGAACAGTGAGGCCGGCAACGGTTTTGTTTACAAAGAAAACGACTATTGGTGTATGTTCGCCGCTCTTGTCAGGGCTTTGGAAACCTTCAAGTTCCCTTACGATTGGAATAACATCGTGAAGCAGGGATTTTCATCCGTATCCGTCTAAATCGCTCCGGCGGTTTTTAAAAATGGGCTGTTAAAGAAGTCTTGGCTCTCCGCTTCCTTGTCCCGTTATTTCTGTTATCGTCCTGATTATGTCTCCGAAATTGAGGTATCTGATTATGTCCAGACCCAAAGCTTTTCCGACCGTTCCCACTATGACTGTTGCTAAAATCGTTATTATAAGCCCGATTATGGCGTATCTTATGGTGCTGACCGCAGACTTGATTTTTTCTTCCTGTCCTCCGGATAATATGAAAGAGATACCGCCCACAAATATGAAGACAACTGAAAGGAATCCGGCAATAATAATCGCATAGGCGAGACCTATGTTAATTATTTCGAGGATGTTGTAATCTTGTGCGGCATCGACTATGGTCATGCCGTTTCCTGTTATACTTGGGTGCATAGCGGCTTAAATATAGCTTTATTCCTCTTCGGGTTCAACTATCTTAAGATTGACACGTGCGTTGTTTTTAGCTCCTATGATACGCAGAAGAATTCTGATTGCTTTTGCGGTTTGTCCGCTCTTTCCAATGATTTTTCCCATGTCTTCTCTGGAGACTTTTAGTGTCAGCAATACTCCCATTTCGTCTATTTCTCTTTCAACTACCACTTCTTCGGGATTTTCAACTATTTGTTTGACCACGTATTCAACAAAGTCGCGGTCTGCAGTGTTGTTTTGTAGTGATTCGTCCATTTCTCTGGAGTTAAATTGTAAAATATAAATTTGAGATTATTTTTTTTCGGGCTCTTCCTTTGGCTCTTCCGCCGGGGCTTCTTCCTTCGGCTCTTCCTTTGGCTCTTCTGCCGGTGGGGCTTCTTCCTTTGGCTCTTCCTTCGGCTCTTCCTTTGGCTGTTCCTTTGGCTCTTCCGCCGGGGCTTCTTCGCCTTCGCTTGGAGCGGCGGCTTCAGGTTTTTCTTCTTCTTCCTTCTTCTTCTTTCTCTGTGCCGTTCGCGGAGCTATGAATTCATCCATCCCGGGAACTCCTTCCGATTTAAGGAGCACGGCAACAGTATCGCTGGGTTTTGCGCCCACCGATAGCCAGTATTTTACTCTTTC
>PXEC01000044.1 GCA_003566255.1 Candidatus Peregrinibacteria bacterium
GGAGTGGTCAAGCACAAGATGCTGACGCGGCCATGCTCAAGGCCACAGATTCGGAGGCGAGTAAGGCCGCACCCGACGCCCCCTTCAAGGGCAGCAAGTCATGGGCGATGCTCTCCTTCAAGCGCGTCCTTCGCATGGCCGCAGAGCAGGGGTACGACTCCGTGGCGTGGACGCCGGGGGAGGTGCAGGCGGAACGGTATGATTTGTCGAAGCAGGTGGATAGCATTGCTTATCGTTCGGATGGAGAAGGAACATACGAAGTCTCGGCCATCAAAGATGGAGAATCCGCAATCACGGAACACGGCCAGACACCTTCCCAGTTAGAAAACCTTGTCGGTAAAGAAGTCACACAGAAGATTGTCAACGGCGAAGGGGTTGAACGACGAGGAGTTGGCAACGTAAAAGAGCTGTCCGGCCTCGACCTCAAGGTGGGCGGCGAGGGCATGAAGGGCTTTTATGACAACATCCTCCCCAAAGAGGTTGGCAAGTACGTTGCCAAGATCGACAAGACCGCGAAGGGGGGGACGTCGGGGATAAACGCTAACGCATCCGGCCTAGATGCAACATACTATGTTGAACATCCAACCGACCCAGCAAAAAGCACAACATTCAACTCTGAAAAGGCGGCACAATCTTTCGCTGATGAGGTTGGTAGCACGGTGCAGCGGCAAAACTTCGCGCAGGAAGTTTGGTCCATCCCCATCACCGACACCATGCGGTCGAAGATTCTTTCCGAGGGGCAACCCTTGTTCATGGAAGGTGGGACACAAGGGGATTCCCGAACGGAGGGGTTGTACTTCTCTTCCAACAACACGGCGGTATTCTTTGAGTCTGCTACAGCGGCAACCTTTGTCCATGAGTTCTTTCATCATGTGCAGGCGAAGGGGTTAATGCCCTCCCCCCTGCAACACGCCTTGGATAAATCGTTCGGGCACATCCAGAACGACCGTGACCGCGAAGAAGCGGAAGCCATGGCGTTCACACGCTACATGCTTGAACGGGAGTTGCCGGAAGGGGCCGACCCGAAACTTGCGGAAGCCTTCACCTACATGAACAAAGTGGGTAGCGAATTATACGAACGCCTAAAATCTGAATGGAAGATGCCCGAACAGACCATTGCTGAATTAGACAGGCTGTTCACGTCAGAGGATTTCCAGTATTCGGGTGTAGCGGATGCGGTAGCCGAGGGGATGGTGTCGGAGAACGGTATCCGCGCCATGTCCCATCCCGAGCGCAAGGGGTTCCACGCTATCAAGAACAAGATTCAGAAGCGGTTGGACATCTCCGATGAACAGATGCGTGGGATGCTGGAAGGGGCTATTGGGAAGGGGTATATACTCGCCAAGGACGACAAGAGCGGTCGCCAGACCGAGGACATGACCACGGCAGAGGTGGCGGAGGCCATTGTCTGGATGGCACAGAAGACGGACGGCAGGCTCACAGCGAATGACAAGCGCATTGTCAAGGATGCAATACAGGCCCGCGACAACGACCGCAAGAAGGACATTCGCAATGTGTTGAACGGGCAGGCCGATGTGTTCCGTAGCAAGGTAGCCGCTGAATACTCTTCCATGCCCGACCGCATAGAGAACCGCGCCGATGGTGAGGGCGGTATGTTTGCCCTTCGCAAGTTAATGGGCGGTATGCGCCGGATGGGTGCGAGGTATCTTGCCGGTACGTCCACCTATTGGAATCTGAACAAACTTCTGGATGGAGGGAAAGAAGGGGTGTTCAGTAAGGAGATCAACCCGCGCATTGTGGCTGGACAGAACGAGGTTCAGGTTCGGTTTGACGCGATACAAGAAAAGATAAAAGCAAAGGTGGAATCCCTTCGCAAACAGCACGGTGTGGGTTTACCGGCTTCGTTTGACCTGAACGTGAACATTAACGGGCAACCCATGAATGTTGGGCGTGTGGCGTTCATCTATATGGTGAGCGAGGGCGGGAACCCGAACGCGAAATGGGCGGAGAACCTGATGAAGCGCAACGAGGAAGTGACTCCTAGAGCCATTCAGGACGCCAAGAAGTTCATGGAATCCAGAGAGGGGCGGGAGTTCCTTAACTACGTCGAGGTCACGCAGGACATCTTTGCGGACCTCTACAACGACTTGTCCGCCACGGCTGATTCGCTTGGGTACACCATTGGCAAGTTGGGACGATGGTATGTGCCGTTCATGTCGGAAGACGCCTTCCAGTCGAACAACGAATGGAACAGGGAATTGGAACGGATTAACCCGAAAGAGAACGAGGCGCGTGGTACGCGGCGTGTGGCGCAGACCAAGGAGCGCGTTGACCTGACTGAATTGGACGCAAGGGCCGAGGCTGACATGATCGGGCAGATTGGCCGGATTGACATGAAGCTGGACAACCTGGTTCCCCGCTACATTGAATCCACGGTCAACTACGTCGCCAAGGCGGAGAACACCCGTTACATGTTGCGGATGCTGGCTGATGGCGGTGTGCGGAACATGGTCTCCCGCAAGGGGCTGACCCCGTACCTGAAACAACTCGAAGACTTGGTGAGGGGCGAGATGTTCCCGTCTGGCAGGCAACAGCAAATGACCGACTGGGAACAGAGCTTGCGGTATGTGCGGAATGCCGCCACCATATCCCTCTTGGGCTACAACCCTGCCACGTTCTTCCGCCAGACGGCTTCGCTGCCTATCGGTTTGGCGGACTACGCCACCAACGGTCGTCCGGTGTTGTCGGCTGTGAACCATTACCTCAAGGCTATGGGGCATGGGGGCATATCGGGTGTGGTGAAGGACAACCCTCTCGCGGGGTTGAAAGCCTACGAAGAGATGATTGCGGATCATCCCCGCCTCAAGTCCCGTTATGTGGTTCCTGACATTCAGGATATGGCTACCCGTGGTGGACCGCTTCACGTTGGCCCATTGGCGCGAAAGGGAGGCTGGTTTGATTGGTACACCAAGAACGCCACCAATCACATTCGGTACATGGACAGCGCGGTAGTGAGTTCGATCTACAAATCTGCCAAGGACTACAAAATGGCGGCGTTGGCAGATGTGGTTCAGGCGGGGGACATGACCCTTGCGGAAGCCAAGGCGGAAGCCGCTCGTTGGGCGGGTGAAGTGGTGGACAAGACGCAGCCGCCTACGGGTATCAGTCAGCGTACAGGGTTCCAGCGTGGTAGTGAATGGGTGCGGGCGTTCCTGCCCTTCTCAGGCCAGACCATGATTTCGTGGAACTATTACATTCACGACGTTGTGTTGCCGATGATCGAAGACGTGAGGAGTACCGAAGGGGTCATGGGCAAATCGGCCAAGGTAATGAAAACCCTGTACAATCACAAGCGACAGATGTTCTTTGGTTGGGTAGTACCGGCCATGATGTTCGGGTTGATAGCCAGAAGGCGGATGCCCGAAGACCCCGAAGAGGTTATTGTCGATCTACTCACCTACCCGTTAGGGGTGGTGCCGTTGATCGGGCGCATTGCTCAATCCACAGTAAGCGGCAAGTTCCGTGAGAACTCCTATGACCCGACCATGATAGGGGTATTGGGACGTTCAGTTTCGCACACCGTACATGCATCCTTCGATACCATCTTCGGTGAAGGGGAATGGAGTTGGTACGACACCAATCAGGTGCGGAGAGGTCTAGCCATAACGACCGGCACCCCTGAATGGCCAACGAGGGTAATCAGCAACTTCGTTGAGGAGATGAACAAAGACCAATGGAAAGACGACCCCGAAGTGGGACGCCGTTTTATGA
>PXEC01000131.1 GCA_003566255.1 Candidatus Peregrinibacteria bacterium
ACTGAAAACGAAGTGGAGTTTTGGCTTGCCAGAGATTTACAACATCTTTTGGGGTATGATAAATGGACGAATTTCCAGAGTGTCATTTTGAAAGCTAAAACCGCATGTGAATTGTCCGGACATAAAATATCCGATCATTTTGCCGACGTCAGCAAAACGATAAAAATGCCTAAAGGGGCCAAGAAAAACATAGACGATTTTATGCTCACTCGTTATGCCTGCTATCTCGCAGCTCAAAACGGGTACCCCAGAAAAGAAGAAATTGCTTTTGCTCAGACTTATTTTGCCACTCAGACCAGAAAATTTGAAATTATCCAAAAACGATTATCAGAAAAAGAACGAGTATTAGCCAGAAAAAAACTTGCTGACACAGAAAAAGAACTTTCAGGTATTATCTTTGAACAAACGGGAAGTGATAAAAATTTTGGCATGATCCGAAGTAAAGGAGACAAAGCATTGTTCGGATTTACTACGGCAGAGATGAAAAACAAATGGAACATTCCTAAAAGCAGAGCTTTAGCCGATTTTGCCCCTACAATTATTTTAAAAGCCAAAGATTTTGCTACAGAAATTACAATTTTCAATGCAAAAGCCAATCAAATGCAATCTGAACAAGAAATTTCCAAAGAGCATATTGTTAATAACAGGACTATTAGAGGAACTTTAATAGAAAGAGGGATTAAACCTGAAAACTTACCCCCTGATGAGGATATTAAAAAGCTCGAAAGAAAATTAAAATCAGAAGAAAAAAGAGAAATAGATCCCAAAAACAAAAACCTTTGCCCCTAACCCCTCCCCCATGCCCCCAAAAAAACGAGACGACGCCCCGCCCACTTTTCAAAAACTTTGCTATCTCGCAAAGAGACTTCGCGCGAAAGACGGATGTCCGTGGGACAGAGAACAGACCATCGCGAGCATGTTGGAATGTGTTGAGGAAGAAGCCCGTGAAGTACGCGTCGCGATTGAAAACGGAGACCACGAAAACCTTAAAGAAGAACTTGGCGATGTCCTTTTCCAAATAATAATGATCGCGCAGATTGCAAAAGAACACGGATACTTTGAAATGGATGACGTCCTGGATCACATAGACAAAAAAATCCGATCCCGCCACACATGGGTCTTCGGAGACAAATCCGCGGCCACCCCGGAAGAAGCAATAAATCTTTGGAAACAAAACAAGCGGAAAGAAAAACGAAAAAAGTAAAACCTCCCCCGCTTGCCAATTCCCTCCATTTAAACTAAAATTCGAACAACAAATAACCCCTAAAAAATGGAAACATTTCTAATGGAAAGTCCTTGGGCTCCTTGGGCAATACTCCTGCTTATTTTATGGATGCTGCCCTGGACCGGAGTAGCTCTTTGGAAGTCCGCACGCAACGGACACAAAGCGTGGTTCATAATTTTGCTTTTGCTTAACACCATGGCGATTTTAGAAATTCTCTACATTTTTATCTTCGGCAAAAAAAAGAAATAGCATACATAAAATAATAGCACATGCCTAAACAGGAACTTTATACACTCTTCGCGGGAATAACAACGGCAATCCCCATCTTTCATTTGTGGCTACACGCACTTATGCCATTTTGGAAAAAACATCCATATCTTTTCTATGTTCTTGTGGGCTCCGTTTTTCTGATATCGACAATAATATCCTTCTTGCTTTTCCCGCCCGCCTATTATCTTTTCGTCCCTACTTTTTTCATGGAACTCATAGGATGGACACTGATGGCGGGAGGATTGATACTTGTAACCGCCGCGATAGCAACAATAAAACCGGTGAGATTTTTTGCTTGGGCAGTACTCTTCCCCCAAAAAGTTTATCAAAAGAAAATTTTAAAAGGTCCGTATAAATACATCCCCCACCCCGCCTACATCGGATGGATAATAATAGCGATGGGAACATTGCTCGCCGGCGGATTAAGTCATTTACTCATACCAATAGCATCAATGACGATATTAATCCCCATCGTCATAATCCTGGAGGAAAAAGAACTCAACGAACGAACAGAGTAAACCCCTCACTATGATCGATCAAATTCTAATCAGCGGGATAATAGCGATAACTCTGTTTTTTTTCATCATGGGAAAATGGCGCTACGACATAATCGCGTTGCTAGCCCTTTTTGTGACAGCGATACTGGGACTCCTCCCGGCTGAAAAAATATTTGAAGGATTTATTCATCCCGTCGTGCTCCTTATTGTAGCGATGTTGATAATAAGCAAAGCTCTAATAAACTCCGGCGCGATAGACATAATATCAAGATTTCTAAACTTAAAAGAAAAACACCCGATAATCCAACTTGGAATTTTGGTAACATTCACAGTCTTTTTATCAGCATTCATTCACAGCATGGGAGCTTTGGCGTTCACAGTTCCGATAGCCGTGAACATAGCAAAAAAAACAAAAACCCCTCTTTCAATGTTTTTGATACCGATAGCTTTTGCGTCACATTTTGGGGGAAGCATGACACTAATCGGATCTGCCTCCAACATGATAATTTCCGAGTTCCGCGCGGACGAGACAATAGCGTTCGGATTTTTTGAATTTTCTTATGTCGCGGCGCCCGTAGCATTGGCAAGCATACTTTTTGTCACACTTATCGGATGGCGCTTGATCCCAAAAAGACAAGACATCTTCAGTCAAGGAATATCTTTGGAAGATTTTGTAGCCGAAGTAAAAGTAACAGAAAAATCACCGATAATAAACAAAACAATAAGAGATTTTCAAAATTTTTCTAAAGAATATTTTGGAATAATCGGACTGGTGAGAGGTGAACATTACATCAACGATCCATCCCCTTTTACAACTCTCAAAGAAAACGACATTTTGCTGATAAAAGCGGAAACAAACTCTTTGGAGTCAATAATTTCCACCACAAAATTGGAGCTTATGAAAAAAGAAAGTCCGGAAGAAAGCGAAGAAAAATTAAAAGAACTTGAAACAACGGAGACCGTTATTTCAAACATGTCCGGGCTGGCTGGAAAATCCCCGAAACAACTTGGCCTTTATAGAAACTATCGTATAAACATCCTGGCATTAAGCAGATCCGGTGGCGAAATAAAAAGAAGACTTGCGGATGTGATAATGAAACAAGGCGATGTAATAATAATTCAGGGATATAAAGACCAAGTCCAAAGATTTATAAACATTTTCAATTTACTACCCTTGCGTGAAGAAGAATTTCGTTTTGAAGGTAAAACAAAATCCGCGCTGCTGGCGATGGGGATTTTTGCTTTTGCTATTTTTCTCGCGGCCGCAAGAGTTTTCCCCGTTCACCTTATATTTGTGGCAACGGCAATAATAATGGTCGCGATAAATCTTACAAAACCGGGAGAAATGTATAAGTCCATGGACTTCATGACAATTGTTTTGATTGCCGTAATGCTCCAACTTGGTTGGGTTTTTCAGGAAACCGGAGCGGCCGCTTCTCTTGGAAATTCCTTATTCGCGTTACCCGGAACAATTACTCCGGAACTTGCCCTGGCAATAATCTTCATCGCCTCAATATGGCTCTCCGATATTTTGAACAACGTCGCTGTCGCGGTGCTTTTGGCCCCGGTCGGTCTTGCTATGTCACAAAACCTCGGAGTCTCATTTGATCCCTTCCTGATCGCGATAGCACTCGGCGCGGGATCCTCATACCTTACTCCCACCGGCCACCAATCAAATGTGTTCGTTATGGGAATGGGA
>PXEC01000046.1 GCA_003566255.1 Candidatus Peregrinibacteria bacterium
GCGCGGGCGGTGCAAAAACAAAACTTTGTGAGGCGTTTTTGCCGGAAGCCTCGGATGATTTTGATTTTTCCGGACGAATAAAAGTTGAAATTACCAAAAAAATCCGTGACACAAAAAAATTCAAAGACAAGGAGGATTTGAAGAAACAAATTGCTAAGGATGTCGATTTTGTTAAAATGACGCCATGTTGAATTATTTAAGACGAATTATTCCGGACAGGAATCCTTTAAGGCTTTTTTATCACAAAATCATGGCTTTTCTTGCCGCTGTTTTTTATCGTTTCCCTGCCAAGGATATGATTGTTATCGGCGTTACGGGCACCAATGGGAAGACCACAGTTGTGAATATGATAACATCGGTTTTGAATGAGGGGGGATATAAAACCGGCATGGCTTCCACTATAAATTTCCAGATTGGGAAGAGGGAATGGGTGAATGCCAGTAAGCAAACCACGCTGGGACCTTTTTATTTGCAGAAATTGCTTTTGAAGATGAAAAAAGAGGGGTGTACCCATGTTGTTTTGGAAGTCACCTCCCATGCGATAGATCAGTCCAGAATTTTCGGAATAGATTTTGATGTCGCGGTTATCACAGGCGTGACTTCCGATCACGTTGAATATCACGGCAGTTTTGGGAATTACTTAAAAGCGAAGGGGGAGTTGTTCAGGAAGGTTTCTGAAAGTAAGCGTAAAAAAGGAGTTCCAAAAACTATTATTTTGAATGCCGATGACAAGCATTATGAATTTTTTGATAAGTTTGATGCTGAAAAAAAGATCAGCTATGGGATGAAGGATGCGGAAATCCGGGTTTCAAATGTGGAGCAAAGAGCGGAGGGGAGCAGTTTTACTCTACATGTTCCCGATGATTCAATCGATGTAAAAATTAAGGTTCCCGGTAAATTCAATATTTATAATTCAATGGCCGCGGCCGGGGCGTGTTTGGTTTTGGGAGTTCCTTTGAAGGAAATAGCCAAGGGGCTTGAGGCAAAAGATGGGATCCCCGGCAGATTTGAAAGGGTGGATTGCGGTCAAAAATTCAATGTGATAGTTGATTATGCTCATGGACCGGATTCTTTGGAAAGTCTGCTGTCTTTATATAAGGACATAACTTCCGGGAAGGTTTTTGTTGTTTTTGGGGCGACCGGGGGCGGGCGTGATAAGGGTAAGCGTCCTGTGATGGGAGAGGTTGCTCACAAATACGCGGACTATATAATAGTTACCGATGATGATCCGTATGAAGAAGATGAATTGGAAATCATTGAGCAGGTTTCCAAAGGGATTCCCCGAAAAGAGGGGGAGTGTTTTTGGAAAATTCCCGATCGGAAAGAGGCTATAAAAATTGCTCTTACGGAAGCTGAAGAAGGGGATACTGTTGTTATTGCCGGGAAGGGAGCTGAAGAGATTATGATGCTTAAGGGAGAGCGTATTCCCTGGAATGACAGAAAGGTTGTGGAAGAGTTGTTGGGAGGATAAGAATTTATCATGAAGGGATTTTTACTTATAGATAAGGAAAAGGGGGTTACGTCGTTTGATGTTGTTAAACGGATCAGGGGGATTCTTCGCGAAGAAATGGATGTTGTAAACGAAGTTTCGGGAAATGTTAAAAAACGTTTGAAGGTTGGGCATTCCGGCACGTTGGACCCTTTGGCAACGGGACTTTTGCTTGTCGCGGTGGGGGAGGCAACCAAACTTTTGGAATTTTTTGAGGGATTGGATAAGGAATATGAAGTTAAGGCAAAATTCGGTTTTGTTTCCGATACTTTTGATGCTGAAGGAACGCGCCGAAGGCGCGTTCCAGCTCACAAAACTCATTCCGGGAGTTCCGATTGTTTTTCGAACTTTGAGAAGCTGGAAGATAAAGAAAAAATCGAGAAAATAAAAAAAATAACGGAAGAAAAATTTACGGGACGTATCCTGCAGGTCCCTCCAAAATTTTCGGCTTTGAAAATAAAAGGGAAGAAGGCTTATGAACTTGCTAGGAAAGGAGAAGATTTTGAGATGAAACCTCGTGATGTGGTTGTTGAGGGATTTGAGATCATTGATTTTGACTGGCCTTTTGTAAGTTTTAGAGTTGCTTGCGGATCGGGGACTTATATAAGGTCTTTAATCCATGATCTGGGAGCGGAATTGGGGTGCGGAGCGTATGTTGAGGAATTAAGGCGCACGAAGGTCGGAGATTTTTCCGTTGAGAATGCGATTACGATGAAAAGTTTTGATGAAGTTTGTGAAAATCGTGATGGTGAATTCAATTCAGAATCGTTGCTTATTCCGATTGAAAAAATGCTTTCGGGATTTTCCGTTTATGAGTTGAATGATGAAGATTTTGAGGGATTGAGGGATGGAAAAATTTTGAAGGGTAAGAAAGTTGAAGAAAAGGAAGTTGCCGTGATCGGGTTGTATCGCGGTAAGGCTGTAGGTGTTTTGAAAAACGCAAACGAAGGCATTAAATTCGCCAAGGTCTTTGGTTAAAACGTGTTTTTTGAATGTTTAAAAAATGTTTTGTTTGTGGTAATTTTTTTGCATGGAAGTTTTAAGTCAATTCTTGTTGCCCGCGTTTGTGTCTTTTGTTATCGGGGTGGTTTTTATCGGGCTGGCTGTTAAATTTTTCCCGAAGTGGGGGCTTTTGGACAGGCCTCATAAATACGGATTGAAGAGAAAGCCTATTCCTTATTATGGAGGGATTGCGATTTTTGTCGCTTTTTTGGTTTCCGTCTTTATATTTTTTCCGGTTTCATCGCAATTTTTGGGTTTGCTTTTGGGCGCGTTGATCATAGTTTGTCTCGGCGTTTTGGATGATCTGTTTGGAATAAGTCCTTTTATAAGGCTTGCCGTTCAATTTGTGGCTTGTTTGATCCTTGTTTTTTCCGGAATAGGGATCCTCTCCATCAATCTGCCTTTTATTGGAAGTTTTGATTTGAGTCAGCCGATTTTTGGCGGGGTTATGATTTTGAGCGCTTTGTTCACGATTTTTTGGGTTATGGCTGTTTTGAACACGATGAATTTTGTTGATGGGATAGGAGGTTTGAGTAGCGGAGTTTCTTTTGTTGCCGGGATGACGATATTTTTTCTGAGTATCAATCCCGCGTTGCATGAAAATCCCGAAACCCAGATTGGAGTGGCGACTTTAGCTCTAATTATCGCCATGATCTCTTTGGCTTTTCTTTTGTTTGATTTTCCCGCTCCGAGGATTTTGATGGGCGATGGAGGGAGCACTTTTTTAGGATTTATGATAGCGGTTTTGGCGATTTTTTCCGGAGGAAAGGTGGCTACCGCTTTTTTGGTTCTGGGAATCCCGATTTTGGATATGATCTGGGTTGTCATGCGGCGTATCTGGTCGGGGCAAAAATTTTGGAAAGGGGACTTGAAACATTTGCATCACAGGTTGCTGGATTTGGGATTTTCCCAGAGGAGGGTTGTTGTGCTTTACCTTTCCATCACCGCGGTTCTTGGTTTATCAGCAACTCTTCTGGTGAGTAGTCAACAGAAGTTTTTTATGCTGATTGCTCTTGTTTTTTTGATGTTGCTTTTGGCGACTGCAATTGTCTTTGTTCCGCGAAGGTGAATCGGACATGCCCCTTTGGGAACCGCGTGGCACAGCCGTTTAGACAACAACCGTAAAAACCGGGGTCATTTTAGTCTATTCCGCATTGCGTTTTTGTGTCGCATCTGATACTTTTTCCATCGCTTTTAACGGTTTTTTATGGCGGATTTGGTGGACGATATTAAGGCGAAAATAGGGATTGAGGAGCTTGTTTCGCAGTATGTTCCGCTTAAGAAGGCGGGGAGGAATTTGAAGGGGCTTTGCCCTTTCCACAGTGAAAAAACTCCCAGTTTTGTCGTGAGTCCGGAAAAACAGATTTGTTATTGTTTCGGGTGTAGTCGCGGCGGGGATATTTTTGCTTTTATTCAGGAATTGGAATCCGTTTCTTTTACGGAAGCATTGCAGATTTTGGGAGATAAAGCGGGAATCAAGGTCGATGCTTCCAAGTTGGAGAAAAAGGCTCCAAAAGGTGAAAAAGATATTTATTTCAGGGCTCATGAATTGGCTTGCTCGTTTTTTGAGGAAAAACTTCACGGTACATCCGAAGGGAAGAAGGTTTTAGACTATTTGTATAAAAGGGGACTCAAGGACGAAACGATCAAGGAGTTCAGAATCGGATTTGCGCCCGACTCTTACGATTCGCTTCATCCATATCTTTTGAAAAAGGGAATCCCGAAGAATGTTTTGTATAAGTCCGGGCTTGTTTCCGCGAATAATCTGGCTGATGACAACATTTATGACAAATACAGGGCTCGTCTTATTTTTCCTATTTTTGATTACTTTGGGAAGGTTTGCGGGTTTGGCGGCCGAGCTTTGAAAAAGGATCAGGCTCCAAAATACCTCAATTCTCCGGAAAATCTGATTTACAATAAAAGCAAGGTCCTTTATGGGCTTTCCCACGCGAAGAAGGTTGTTAAAGAAAAGGATTTACTTATTCTGGTTGAGGGATATTTCGATGTTATTCTTCCTTATCAGTCCGGCGTGCGGAATGTTGTCGCGACTTCCGGTATCGCTTTAAGTGACGCACAGGCGAAGCTGATCAAGCGTCTGACCCCAAACGTGGTGACTTGTTTTGATAACGATGATGCCGGATTCGAGGCTACTAAGCGTTCCTATTTCGTTTTGAGGTCTCAGGATCTGAATGTGCGCACTGTCGATGAGATGGAAGGAAAAGATCCCGCAGATTTTATTGCTGATGATGGTGGCGATTTTGAAAATGTGATCTCTCGCGCTAGGGACTTTGAAGATGTTTTTGTGGATAAGCTGATAGGGGACAATAATATTGAAACAATTTCAGGCAGGGCCGCGATTGTTCGGGAATCGGCGCCTTTGTATGCGAGGATGTCTCCCGCCGCCGGTGATCTTTTTATGCGAGCACTGGCAAGGAAGTTGAACTTGAAGGAATCCGTTCTTTATGACGAGATGAGAAATCTGCGTCTTAAGGCTGATCATCCCGCGCGTTTGGTCAATACGAAGAAAAATGATTCGTCTGATGTTTTGAGGTTTGGTGTGGACAATGTGTTTTTCTCTCTTTTGTTGGAGTATCCTTTTTTGTTCCCTTTGATACGGGATAAGGCGGATTTGGAAAATTTTGATAATGAATTTAAAAGTATTTACAATGAATTGACTACTCAGTATAATCATGCTCAAGGCGGAGTTGAGGTTTGGGATTTTGACAGGGGTGTTTTGTCTGATTTAAGCGATAAAGTGAGTTTTTTGCGTTTGTACGCCGAGGATTTGTATGGTGAGTTTTCAAAAGAGATGCTGGAAAATGAGTTGTTAAAACTTGTTGACAGAATGGGACAGGAACGTAGAATCAGTAAGTTGAAAAATATCCAAACTGAAATAGAGCAAGCGGAAAAGTCAGGGGACAAGGAGAGATTGAAAGTTTTGTTGGAGGAACAGATGCGTGAGATTAATAAAAAACAATTATGCCCAGAACAACCAAATTTATAGCTCACCCCTCCGATGATCAGATGTCGAAGTTTCCCGAGGAGGTGCAAGGGTTGGTAAAAAAGGGGAGAGAACAGGGGTTTGTTACACATCAAGATCTTCTTAAAGCTGTTCCAAAGGTGGAGGATGATCTGATACTTCTCGATGAGATTTATAGTTTGTTCGTGGATTTGGGGATAGAGGTTTTGGACACCAAGGATGTCATGGCTTTGGACAGCAAGGAATGGGTTAAGGGAGCTCCGGAAAAGGTTGTTTCTCCAGCTGCAAAGAAAAAAGATAAGGGAGAGGATGACTTACCGGATTCGGATGAGGATGTTGAAGACACCCCACGATTGTCTGCCAAAGAGCGAAGGGAAACCAAAAAGAGAAAGGAAGCCGAATACAAGGAGATAGCAAACGACTCAATACGACTTTATCTATGTGAAATAGGGAAGGTCGATCTGTTGACGGCGAGGGAGGAAGTGGATCTTGCAAGGAGAATCGCAAAGGGAGATCAATCAGCCAAGGCAAAGCTTGCGGAGGCGAATTTGCGGTTGGTGGTCAGTATTGCCAAAAAGTATATCGGGCGTGGACTGTCTTTTCTTGACTTGATTCAGGAGGGGAATATCGGTTTGTTTCGAGCTGTGGAGAAATTCGATCCTGATAGGGGATTCAAGTTTTCAACTTATGCCACGTGGTGGATCCGCCAGGCCATTACACGTGCGATCGCGGATCAGGCCAGGACTATAAGGATCCCCGTTCACATGGTTGAGACGATCAACAAATTGACCCACGCGCAGAGAAGGCTGGTACAAGAGTTGGGTCGTGAACCTTTGGTGGAGGAATTGGCGGCGGAAATGGATATGGAGGTAAAAAAGGTCAGGCACATAATGAAGATTTCCCAGGACATAGTTTCTCTTGAAGCACCTGTGGGAACGGAGGAAGATAGTAAATTGGGAGATTTCATTGAAGACGATGAAGCCTTGTCTCCTTCGGATTCCACAAATAGACAGTTGATCAAGGAGAATATCCATGAAATGTTGCAATATCTTTCTCCTCGTGAAAGAAAGATAATAGAGATGAGATTTGGTTTGAAGGATGGAGTGGGGCATACTTTGGAAGAAGTGGGACAGGAGTTCCACGTCACCAGGGAACGAATCCGGCAAATAGAGGCTAAAGTTTTGCAGAAATTGAAGGAACACCCTACAAGCATCAAGATTCGTCCGCACTAATATCAAATAACTAATATATAAAATGCCTACAAAAAAGACTAAAAAGCCGTCAGTTAAGAAAACGGAAGATCAAATTTTAACAAGCACCGGGGAAAAGGCTACTTTGATAACAAAAGAGGGCTTGAATAAGCTAAAAGAGGAATTGGAGTACCTTAAAAACATTAAACGAAAAGAAGTTGCTGAAAGGATAAAAGAGGCTATTTCTTACGGGGATTTGTCTGAAAACTCCGAATATGAGGAAGCCAAGAATGAGCAGGCTTTTGTTGAGGGGAGGATCCTCGAGTTGGAAAACAAGATCAAACACGCAAAAATTATCACGGAAAAGCAGAAAGCTTCCGGTGTTCAAATAGGCACGACAGTTCATTTGAAGAATCTGACTAAGAAGAAGGAAGAGGAAGAGGTCTATACGATCGTCGGTTCAACAGAAACGGACCCTTTTAACGGAAAAATATCCAACGAGTCACCTGTGGGTAACGCCCTTTTGGATAAGCGAAAAGGCGACAAGGTGAAAGTTGTTGTTCCCGCGGGGTTTGTGGAATACCAGATCACGAAGGTTGATTGATAATTTGCGTCAGCACGGGGAAGTTCATTACTTCTTCTTGTTCGGAAGATATCGGTTTTCGGTTTCTCTTTTCTTCATATTGTGCGTTCTTTTTTCCAGATTTTCCTTTTCTTTCGGGTATTTTATTTTGAATGTTCTTATTGTCAGATAAAAGAAGATCGCTAGCAGAAGAAATGACAGGTATAGCCAGATCCTCATCGAGAAATAGGGGATGCTTTCGTATCGGACGACTGTTAAAATCAGAAACAATATTCCCAAAAGTACCAGTCTTGTTGCCGTTTTTTGGAATAGTTTTTTGAACGTGAGGTCTTTTCTTTTTTTTCTTTTATAGATTATCGAGAAGACAATCCCTCCCGCTATCAGTAGGGTTATCAGGACTATCATCGGGATGTAAAATTTGAATTGGCTTCCCGGATTCGGAGTGAAAAAATAATAGAACAATGAGCTTATTGTATTCATTTTTTAAGTATTATCGGATATTTGGAGCTTTACGCCCGGCCGTTTTATTATATCGAAAATAAATTATTACTCCAATAAAGATTATAAACAGCGGGATTATTATTTTTGAGAGTCTTATACCCAAGATCAATGTTGTATCGTCTCCCCTTATAAAATCTTCGAGAAAGCGAAAGATGCTATATGCCGCAACTCCCCAAAGTCCCAGCATGCCCGGGTTTTCTTCGGTCTTAAGCTTTTTGCTGTTGGCGATTGAGATCAGAACGATAGCGATCAGCGCCGCGTACAAAAAAGCGTATATTTGTGTGGGATGTATGGGGATTGTATATTTTACGATCGGGCTTGCGAAATTTACTCCCCATGGCAATGAGGTGGGGGTTCCATAGTTTACTCCTCCGAAAAAAGCACCGATGTGGCTCACCGCCAAAGCTATTATCCCCGCCGGCACCATCACATCCAACCATCTCCAAAAATTTTGCTCCGATTTTTGGCATGCAAAATAATAATATGTAAAAAATCCTATTGCTCCTCCCCATAGATTCAGTTCTCCATCCCAGATGGCGAACAGTTTTGGAATAGAATTGAGCCCGAACTCATAAAAATATGCCTTAAAGTTTATAAGAATGGCGGCTACCCGCGCTCCTATAATCGTCCACAATATAAGTTTCAACGAATTCGCTCCCAAAAATTGAAGTTTCAAATTGTTGCTTATGCTCAATTTTATCAGTGCGTAGGTCCCTATCAGAATTGCCAGTCCCAGAAACACCCAAACCGTGTGCAACGTAAAAAATTTACTTTGAAAAATCAGTGGATACATTTTTAGAAGTTAAGCAGGGTTACGATTGATCCGAGGATGAAGACCGGTATTAATATTACTGTTGCCAGGATGCTTTTTCTGAAGAAATTCACTTTTAGCGCCGTGGCGCTGTGTAACAGGAAAAGAATTGAAAGTATGTATTTGAATATTTGACTTGTGTAGACCTCAAATCCTTCCGGAACATACGCCAAGCCGAAGTCTTTTGTGTTCAGATACAACGCGCCGAAATAGTAGATGATGTAAAAAGCCAAAAGCCAACCGGTGAGGGCGTTTAGTTCTTCCAAAAAGGACATGAACAGATTTTCTTCGATTTTTTCTCCTTTTCGTTTTTCTTTCAGTTGGGTTTTTAGTGCTTTTAATTCCGCGATGGTTGTTTTCCTTGCCTGCCAGGTTTTTTTAAAATTTGCTTTCGCTTTTTCTTTGTATTCAGGAGTTGGTTCCTTGAAGTACATTTTTCCAAATTCATATAAACTTTTGTTGAGGGTCTTTATCTTTTCTTTTAGTGCCGTTACTTCCGGTGGCGCTGTAAGGACGTTTTTCGTTTTATTTAAAAATTGCGATATTAAGTTATCGCTTTTATGTGTTTGTTGCCATTTGTCTATTTTTTCCAGAATATTCTCCGAGACGCCTTTTCTCTCGCCCTTTTTTAGAGTGCCCATTATTTTGTCCGTCTCCATTTTCAATCTGAATTTTTCTTCTTCTCTTCCCGGTTTTTCTATTTTTTCCGCTTGGTTTTTTATGAACTCCAACAGGTCTTTGGCTGTTGTCAGTATGTATTCCAAATTTTTGGAGTTTTTTATGCGAAGTAGTTTATCTATCCTTTTTTGGATCTCGCTTTTTTGTGCCGGATCGAATTCTTTATCAAATGTTTGTAGAAGGTTATGGACCTCGTTGAGAACGGTGTCTATTTTCGTTTTTATCTCCAGTTCTTTTTTTCTTTGTTGAGGGTCTTTGCTTAAAGTTTCCTCTTCATCCTCCTCTTCTTCGGTCTTTTTTTCGTCTTTTATTCCTTCTGCGGCTTTTTCCGTTTCTTCCTGTAAATTTATTGCTCCGGTTTTTTTTGCCTCTTCTATCTGTTCAGGGGTCGCGTCTTGAGGCCATATGGCGTTTACGGTCAGACTGTATTCGTCTTTCAATTTTGCGAGCGCCTCTTCTTTTGTTTTCGCGGGGACTGTTCCGTTGATAAGTTTTCCAGTTTTGTCCGTTGCGTCGAAGGCAAACTTTGTCTTTGATGGATCTTCCTTTTGCTTTGCTTGTGTTTCTTGCAGTGTTAAAATTGAAAAGCCAAGATTGTTCAGTTCTTCTCTCGCGGTTTGTTCATCCGGGGCTTCCACTGTTCCGCTTAGCTTTTTCCCTTCTTTGTTGGCTACATCATATTTGAAGATCGGCATTTTGAGTTGAATTATTTTATCGAGGCCTCAATGAAGCCTTTGAATAGTGGGTGCGGCTTGTTTGGACGGGATTTGAATTCGGGATGGAATTGGCATCCGATCATGAAGGGGTGATCTTTTATCTCCACTATTTCAATCAACTTTCGCTTCGGATTTATCCCGGAAAAAACAAGGCCTTTCTCTTCCAATTTGTTAAGGTATTCGTTGTTGAACTCATATCTGTGTCTGTGTCTTTCGTCTATGTTTGTGATCTTGTATAGTGAGTATGTTTTGCTGTCCTTCGCTATTTTGCAAGGGTAGGATCCGAGTCTCAGAGTTCCGCCTTTTTTTCCGTCTTTACATTGGCCGGGGAGAAAATGAATTATGTAATTTTCTTTATCTGTTTTTCCTTCTTCATCAAATTCTTCCGATGTGATTTTATTGTTGTTAAGAGCTTCTCTTGCGAATTCTATGGTCATTATTTGCATTCCCAGACACAAACCGAGGTATGGGATTTTGTTTTCCCGCGCGTATTTCGCGGCCATTATCTTCCCTTCGATTCCGCGTACTCCAAAGCCGCCGGGGACAATTATACCGTCTGCTTTTTTTAGGTCTTCCCATGTTTGCTTGTCTTTTTCTTCTAATTTCTCGGAGGATATCCAAAGCAATTCAAGGGTTTTTCCCGCGTGGTAACAAGCTATTTCCAAGGATTCCAAAACGCTGAGATAGGCGTCATCAAGGCCGGTGTATTTGCCCACCAATGCTATTTTGACGCTGTTTTTCTTTGATTTTATTTTTTTGTTTACTTCCTCCCATTCTTTTAGATTCGGCTTTATCTTCCCAAGTTTGAGTTTCCCGGCTATCAATTCGGTTATGTTGTGTTTTTGGTAGCGGAGGGGGACTTCGTATATTGAATCAACTGTTTCCGCCGGGATTACATATTCTTCGTTTACATCGCAAAATAAAGCGATTTTTTTGATGTGTTCTTTTTTGATCGGGTGGTCCGCTCTCGTCAGTATGAAATCCGGTTGTATTCCTATCGATCTCAGCTCTCTCACGGAAGCTTGTGTCGGTTTTGTTTTTAACTCTTTCGACCCTTCCAGATAGGGGAGTAGGGTCAAATGGACAAAGCAAGTGTTCTCCGGCCCGAGTTTGTGTCTCAATTGTCTTATCGCTTCAAGAAAAGGGAGGCCCTCTATGTCGCCGACTGTTCCTCCTATTTCCACCACCATTATGTCGCACTCGCTTTTTTCCGCGGCTTTCGTGATTTTTTCCTGAATTGTGTTGGTGATGTGGGGGATTATTTGTATCGTTCCTCCCAAAAAACCTCCTCTGCGCTCTTTGTCCAGGACTTCGTCATATATTTTTCCTGTTGTTACGGAAGAAAGTTTGCTGAGGCTTGTATCTATAAAACGTTCATAGTGTCCCAGATCCAAGTCAGTTTCTCCGCCATCATCGGTTACGAATACTTCTCCGTGTTGAAAAGGGCTCATTGTCCCTGGGTCTATGTTGAGATATGGATCAAGTTTCTGGGTAAATACTTTCAGCCCCGCGGACTTTAGCAGTGCCCCTATGGAGGCGGAAGCTATTCCCTTTCCCAGCGAACTACAGACACCTCCGGTAACAAAGATGTATTTACACAAGATTCACTTTGTTAAGTTTCATAAAAACGTCTACCTGTCCAATTTAGATTAAGGCTCTGGAAAGTTCAAGTAAAATTTCCCCAAAAAGCCTTAAGTTTTTGGAAGAGGGGGAGGTTTTGGCAACTTGAGTTTTTGCGATAAATAGTAAGCTGAAAATATTGCAAAGAAGATATTTAGCCAGAAGAATATCCAGTTTTGTTCAATATAGCTGAATATCGCGATAAAGATTGATCCCAAGATAAAAGCTATATATCTGCGGATTGTATTCATCGTAAAGGAGTACCCCAGAGCTATGCCGATAAGGCCAAAGACGAAAATAATTGTGTTGTAGCTTTCAAATAACATCAATGACCAGATGATCAGTCCCGTTCCCGCCAGGCTGATTATTACAGTTTCCAGTTTGTCGCTTAAAAAATCCAACATCATAAATATGCTGGCAACTATGACCAACCCTTGCAGGAAAGTGAAAAATATCGGGAGGTCTTGATACAAATAACCGAGAAGGGAATAAGCAAGCATGAAAACCGTACCTATGGCAAGCAACCAGTTTTTTACATCTTTGTAAGGGGCTTTTTTTGAACTGGGCCAAGCTGAGCCGGTCACCAGTATAATTGCGCCTATAACTCCTATTGAGAAAATGTAGTCAAACATGGTGGGGATTTAATTTTAATCATTTGTTATGTGTTTTACACGCGGTATTGTAGCATTGTTGGTGTGCTTTTTGCAAGGGCTTCTCGGGGGTGGATGCCTTTTGTGGACGTCTTCTCTCGTCTGTGGTTTTTGTAGACCCCATCAGCTTCGCGTTTCAACCAACGATGCCGCAGTTCCTTGTTGTCTGAAAATTCTATAAACCCTATCGGCTTCAGTACGCGGCCGGCCGCTGATGTTTAACTGCCAGTTATTTTTCTCGTTCTCCACCAACCCGTTGTGAGCAAATTCATGATGGATTTTGCAGAGCGGGATGATCTTTGTGTGTTTTTTGTGATGATGCCAGCGGTCGATGTGATGAAGGTGTTGAGCCGGCTTGTTGCAACCGTTGTAACCGCACTGGTGATTATGTTTTTCAAATATAGCCCGCTTTTGATAGGCGTTGATGTAACGGGATTCGCCGGCCGGCGCCACTTCTGACGTCGCACTCGCCGCCGCTTCAGTTGATACCGCCTGTCCGCCGGCTGCAAGGTTCTCACCGGTGACACTTTTTGTTACCGCCGTCACTTTCTTCATCGTTTTATCACCGGTGACACTTTTGACTTTCTTCGCCGTTTGTGTCCTCATGCTTTTTACCGATACGCGTTTCGAAGGGAATTCGGTTCGCACGGCATTTGTCAGTAAAATTTTCATAACTTCACGGTTGCTTAGTCCCCATTTTTCTTTTAATCGCAGAAACAGACCGGACATTTCCTCATCAAGTTCCAATTTGATTTTTGTCGGCACGGCCCGGCACTCTTGAGGGGCAATCTGTCCATCGCTCCATTTCTCCCTCAACTCTTTCGCCAATTCCGCCACCGCACCCTTGCTCATGTTGTTCACTTTGTCGGCGAACGCTTCATCCGTTTTGGGTGTCGCCAGTCTGGCTACCAGATCCACTTTGTTTACTCCGGCCGTCTTGATTGCTTCCCTCAACGCGGGCTTACTCTCCAGATGTTTTTCCAACCGCAATCTCTTTTTCACGGCGGTATCGGAAATGCCACCGTATTTTCCGGCGTACTCAACAATGGAATCCGCGTAATTTTTCCAGATGCCGCTCTCGTAGATTTCCGGCAAGATATCCAACATTTCGTTGAGAAGTCTGTTTCGCTCTCTGCCCAGCCGAAGGAATTTTTTATGAAGAAAATTTGTTTGTGTGTTCATGGTTGATTTTTGTTATTGAAATTTGTTTTGAAATCCGTCTGAAGACTAGCAGAAAACGCATCGAATAACAAGTCGAAAATGGCTTACAAAAGCGAAAATACAACATTTCGCGAACTCGCCGGACGGCACCGAAAATTATCGTCAAAAATACGGCGAAAATCCCGCCGCTCACGCTACGAAACAAAAAATTTTGACACAAAAATTAAGAGCACCCGCAAAAACGTTCCCCACGCCGGCTGTGGAAGAAAAATTTTCCGCCCGCAAAACCGTCAAGCCGAAAGTTCTCACCAATCCACCCCCGCCGCACCGCACCAACCAAGAAAAACCGTCAAGCCGAAAGTTATCACCGGTGATAACTTTCCGCCGGATCCGCTGGCGGAAAAGTCCGCAAACCGCACGAGATTGACCACAAGCCAAAAAAATGATACTCTCCCGGCGCAAAACAATTAACTTAGCAGAAAAAATGAAAGAAATTTTAATAAAAACAGTAGTGTGGAAGGAGGGGAAGCACTATGTTGCTTTGTGCTTGAATACCAACGTGTCCAGTTTCGGGAATTCCCAGAACGAAGCATTGAAAAGTCTACAAGAGGCGTTGGAGCTTTATTTTGAAGACGTTCCAACCTCGAAAATGTCAAAAGTGGAGGATCCAGATATAGTACAGCTTACAGTCAAGCATGCCTAAACCGGTCGAATTAAAACTCATATTAAAAGTTTTAAAAAAACACGGATTCGTTAAGGTTTCCCAGAAAGGAAGCCATGCAAAATACAGAAAGAAGAATAAAAAGAAATATACGGTCATACTAAAGACAACAAAAAAAGAAATTCCCTATGGAACCTTCAGGGCGATTTTAACACAAGCGGGACTCACAGAGAGGGATTTTGAATGACACCACCAAAAACCCAACAACCACAAAACCTGTCAACTCTATTTACGAAACGAACACTCCTGTTTTTCAGTTATACAAGGCAGTGTCCGACTCGGAGAGAACCGCTAGAGAAAGGCAAAAACCCAAAACCGCCTTCTCAAAAGAGGTTCTCAAAGAGCTGTTGTGATAAGGTAGACAAAAGATTGACGCTGTATAGTCGCTTTGATAACTTCTCCCTTGATAGCAACAAAGTACGACCTCAACTTCGTTCCTTGAAAATTCGGCAGACATAAAACGAAAATAATTGTTTTTGTTCGATTACTCGGGCAAAGACTTTAATATATACAAACTTTATCTGTTTCAAACTTTTTAATTAATTCTTAACCCAAACGAACATGGGAAAATTTAGAAGAGCAATTGCCTCCATTGCAACGGCGGCAATTCTTTCTACCCTTGTGGTTTCCGTGGGAGCGTTTGCGGCTACCTATGAAGACGTGCCGGTGGATCACTGGTCATATTCATACGTGGAGCAACTCGCTGAGGAAGGTGTCTTGGATACAACTCATGACAACTTCCGACCAAGCGATCCCATCAACCGCGCGGAATTCGGGAAGATGATCGTCGAAAAATTTGCATTTGACGGCGACACTCTTTGCAGTACCGATTTCGACGATTGTGCCGCAGGGGCATGGTATGACACATACCTTGGAATCGCGATCGCCAACAACATTCTAAGAGGTGATAGCGACACAGGTCTTATGAGACCTGGCGACCACATAAACAGAGCTGAGGCTATTACTGTTATTCACAGAGCAGCCGGAGAAGTGGAAACACCTCTTACAGGTGCTAAGGTATTCAGCGATGTTGGAGCAGGCTCATGGTACGATGTATCAACAGGATGGGCATACTGCTACGGAGTTGCTGAAGGTTACGCTGACGGATCTTTCGGTTCATCAAGAAACCTTCTTCGCTCAGAAGCAGCAAAACTCATTGTTGAAGGTGCAGAGCCTGGAGACTTGAGAGCTGTATGTAAGGATGTAGA
>PXEC01000167.1 GCA_003566255.1 Candidatus Peregrinibacteria bacterium
CTTCTTCAAAATCCGGAAGATCTGACGCCGGAGTCAAAGAGTCACTAAAGCAGTTGGCCATCACTTCATTTTGAGCATACAAACCGAACACCCTACCGGGCTTAATACGAAAAGTAGCGGGATTCGTTATCCCCACATTATCCACATCGGCCAAAACACCCGGATATAAGTAGAAACCTCTTTCTTCCATACCTCTCTCCCCTCCGGGACCGTATGTCCCGAAGAAAACACCTCTATGTGGCTCCACCGGCGTTCTTGGAATAGTTGAAACTCTGGCATTCATACACTTCCCTGGATCAAGCAAGTCTTTTAATGTCAAATCCTCCTTGTCTGTATAGTAAAAGTGTAGACCACTTCGCAGAAGAACATCCTCAAAATCCACCTTGTCGGAGATTTTATAATCATCTTCATCATATGTCACAAAGCCCCCCATAACAGCTTGTCCCTTAAACAATACTGCTCCTAACTCAAGTGAAGGAGGAGTATCATCCGGAACATCAGGCGGCGCGGCGAAATAAAAATATCCGCCAACCGCGGCTCCCACCAGCAAAAGTACCACCAAAACCGGCAGAACTTTTACCCGTGAAAAGAAATTTTTAATTTTACTCATGGTTTTTGTTTTTAAAGAAATATTTTTAATTTATTTAAGCTTTCTGTACAAAGCCAATCCTGCAAAAGGAAGCGCGTACATTAAAAGTCCCGGACCTGTTTCCGTTGCTCTGGGAGGAGTGGGAGTCGGTGCGGGCGCGGCAGTGGGTTCCACTTCGGGTTCAGGTTCAGGCTCAGGTTCAGGTTCGGGAACATCCATCGCCGGAGGCTCATCAAATATTCCCTCCGGGAATACAAGTGCCGGGGGAGCATCGTTATCGGCATAAGCCGTCAACGAAAACAAGGACCCCATCGCAAGCATACTAATAAAAAGCACGCTCACTACCGTTGCCAATTTTTTTACTGTGTTTTCCATTTTTGTTTTTGTTAGATTTTATTTTTTATGGAATATATATATTAAGTTATTTGTTTTTGTTAAAGAATTTTCTCAAATCCATCTAAATTCTACCACAATTGAGAGTTTTACACAACCCCCCTTTGCAAAATTTACGAAAATGAAGTAATCTTTGCTTATGAAAACAATAAAAAATATCGGCACACTTGCAATTATTCTTGCACTCACGCTGACGGGCCTTACTGCCTGCGGAGAAAAAGACATCGACGAAATAACCACCGCGGAACCGGGAGAAAAAATATATTCCACGACGGATTTCTCCATAATCTACCCGCAAGATTGGGAAGTTCTGGAACGGGAGACTTTTCCGACACTGGTCCCCCACCAGACAATAGTCGCGTTTCGCAACAACATACGGGACGAGATATTCACGGCCAACTTGAACGTGAGCAGAGCACAACTTGAAAGAAAAATAAGCGCGGAAGACTTTGCGAAGAGCACGATGGCAAAAATAAGAACAACACTGCTTGATGTCCGCGAATTCCCAATAACTTACCGCGAAGTTCCAAATGCCGATCAGGAAAAGGGAGTAATTATAGAGTTTCAAGGCAGAAAAAGCCCGGCAGAACCGATATTACAATTCAAAAGTTTGAATATCGTGTCAAACACATACGCGTACACAATCACGGGAGCTTATCTCCCCACGGAAGACGAAAGCGTTGTAATTAAACTAGAAAGGATGTTAGATTCCTTCACACTAAACTAACACGGCGCCATGGCCAAGCCTGCCCGCCGAAGGAGGGTGGTTAAGGCAGAGGTTTGCAACCCGCCTTAGGCGGGCGAATCCGGGTGGCGCCTTAAAAAAATCAATAAATTTTATAACAATGTCTAACTTCACTACTTATATATTGACCAGCCTAAAAGATAATAAGCATTATATTGGACTTACTGCTAATCTAGATAGAAGACTTGCAGAACATTTCCAAGGACATGTAAAATCTACAAGAAATAGACGTCCTTTAAAACTTATTTACAAAGAATCTTTCAATACCAAAAAGGAAGCGGCCACCAGAGAAAAATTTTTCAAAAGTGGTATTGGAAGAGAAGAATTAAAGAAAATATTTAACACGGCGCCATGGCCAAGTGGTTAAGGCAGAGGTTTGCAAAACCTTTATTCCCCGGTTCGAATCCGGGTGGCGCCTCCATTTTTGATATAGATCGCCCGCGTTCCTTTCTTCACCCTCCCCCGAAGGAAAATTGGAACAAAAAAAGAGCCTGCACACGGCGAGCTCTTTAAAATTTTCACATATAAACTGCGTCCTGTTCGGAGTTCCGTCCGACATCTTACGCAACCGGAGACGGATAATCTTTCTCTATCTTTCCACTTAACATCTTCGCATAGACGAAAGCTCCCAAAACAGAACCTCCGATATTGATCAGCACGAACATGGCTCCAACCGCGAAAGCAAACATTCCTCCGAAAAACAAAGCAAATGCGGCACCGACCAAAGATGGATAAAACAGAAGCTTAAACATAGTATCAAGCTTCCCTTTAAGATGTTTCTTCACGATATCTTGAATATGTGAATAAAACTTTGAAAGAACAAACCCCACAACGGCACCTATCACAGCTCCCCATAGCAAATCATTAAACAGTGAGCCTGCATGAAAATAGTCTAAAGCTCCACCGTAAGCCCTATAAAAATATCCGGCTGTTCCCCCCACAAAATAGTAGCTCATTTGTTGAACAACATTTTCAATTCCCAACGCAACAGCATACCAGACCGCACTCCAAATCATTGTCTTTTTAGTTCGTTCATCCAAATCAAAAGAGAATTCTTTCTTCGGCCCGGGATTTCCCTGCTTAGGACTTTTTGATTCATGTGAACCTTCAGATGAAGGAGAAGATTCAGGATCCTTTGGTTTCTCGGACTGAGGATTTTCTTCATTCATAGTTTTAAGGATTAAGTTATTGATTAACTTTTCCAAGTATCCTACCTTTCACATCAAATTGCAAGATTTTATCAAATTAAATATAATCCATTCATGCCCGCGAACACGGCCAGCATAATAAGGCGCAAAAAATTAACAGAAGACGTTTTCGAACTGACCTGTGAAACAGCGGAAATATTTGAATTCGAAGCCGGGCAGTTCATAACGATAAAAATTGATGACGGGGGTTCACCCTGTTTCAGGGCGTACTCGATTTCGTCAAAGCCGGAGAACTCCAAAAAGTTTCAACTGTGCATAAAGGTCGTTGAGAACGGAAGAGGCAGTAATTGGCTAAACAGTCTTGAAGAGGGAGACAAAATAAATTTCCTTGGCCCCAACGGAAAATTCACATTCAAAACTCGCGCTAGGAAAAAAGTTATGTTCATAGCGGTAGGAGTTGGAATAGCACCTTTTAAATCGATGATTGAAGATCAATTGCTTAACAAAAACAGCAAACAGCAAATGCATCTTTTGTTCGGATTGCGTTACGAAAAAGATATTTTTTACGAAGACTTGTTTCGCGATTTATCCGAAAAACACAAAAATTTCACGTTTGATTTAACGCTCTCCAGACCACAACAGTCCACC
>PXEC01000082.1 GCA_003566255.1 Candidatus Peregrinibacteria bacterium
CCCCCCGTATGTATTTGTAAGATTTTTCAGTTCTTCCAGCCTTTTCGCAGCTTTTTGTTCATCCGTACGCGGATCTATTACATCTATTAAAATCGCTTTGGGGTTCTCCATAAAAAATTGTTGAAACACGGTTTTGGGACCGCTTTTTAATTATTAAAGAATGCAACTGACGCAAGCAAGCCTTTTTTACTGATCCCCTAAAAAGACCCCCAGTTTTTTATCAAGCTAAAAACGGCTGTAAAAACCGGAGCCTTTTTCACCAGTTCCCCTTTTGTAATTTTGCCCCTGTTTGTTGTATACTCCGCGCATGGGCGCAAAATTCGGGACAATTCGCGATTATATTCCGGGGGCGATCCTTGCGGCTTTTTGGCTGTTCGCACTGATGAATCCGGTTTTTAAAAAATATGATTACGGAGGCGGGCTACCGTTGGTGGTGGGACTGGGTGTTCTGGTTTTTGTTATAGCTATTTTTGAATTTAACAGGAAGCGTGAGAGGAATTTGTGGGAACAGATTTTTTTGGCGATTTTTGCCGTCGCGGTTGTCATTTCGTTTTTTCTTTCCGAGATGAGAAGTTTTGGGCTTTCGGAAGTTTTGGCGTTTTTGTCCGTGGTCACGGTTTATCTTTTGTTTGCGGACAGGAAGATCGAGTGGACGGACGGATTTCTTAAAACTGTTGCATTGGGAGGAATTTTTGCCGTTGTTGTGGGAGGGATTTTGTATGTGACACGCGGGGAGGTCCGGATGTTCGGGCCGTTCTTTAACAAACTTTATCCGGGACATGTGTGGCCGAACGCCTTCGCCTTGTTTCTTTTAATGGTTTGGCCGTTGTATGTTTTTTATCTGAAGAAGAGGAGTGCTTTGGAAATATCTTTCGTTCTGGGATTGGTATTTTCCGCCTTGCTCTTAAGCTTTTCACGCGGGGCTTTTTTGGTCTTGTGCGGGCAGATCGTTCTTCTGGGCATCTATTATATAAGGAGGTTTACACTTAAGACAGTTGTTGCTTCATTTTTGACCGTTGCTTTGACTGCGGGATTTTTCTGGGGGCTTAACGAAGTCCGCCTTCAAAATCATCCGGTTATTGATGTGGCGCAACGTGCGGCCTTTGAGAATCATGAAGATCTGACTTCCAAAAGGGAGAGACTGGATTTCTGGGAAGGGGCTGTTGAGCTGACGAAAGATCGTCCGTTTTTTGGTTGGGGTCCTTTCAGTTTTCGCTACGCATATAACCCGATCCAAAAAGAGTTTCTGGCCAGTTCAGATCACGCCCACAACATTTTCTTAAAAATATCTTCCGAAAACGGGCTTGTTGCCTTGGGATCTCTACTTGCTTTTTTGATTTTGTGGTTTGGAACGGTGGCGGTTCGGTTTGGAAAACTCGATAAAGAAAAGCAGGATTTGATTTTGATTTTGGGAATTTCCGTAGCCGGGGCGTTCGCGCACAATATGATTGATTACAATTTTAATTTTGTTGTTAATATCCTTTTGCTGTTTTTATTTTTGGCGTTTATCCGTTCCTTAGTAGTGGAGAAAGACAAGAAATTTCGAAAAGCTTACATTCCTCTCATTTTGGCTATTATTGTGGCGGCCGTATCTATTTATGAGGGAGTTTTATTCACCAAGCATTTTAGGGGTGATGAAGAAGCTCTGAATAAATCTTTTTTCCCCCGATATCATTATTTAACGATGGCGGATGAGGCTTTGAACAACGGTTATTATGACGAGGCGTTGTTTTTCCTTAAAAAAGAAACCTCCCTTAGCCCGTTGAGCGCGCAAGCTTGGTATTTGAAAGGTGTCGTTTACTGCAAGGAGGATTACGATGAGCGCGACCCGGCTCTATGCAAAAAATACTTCGGCAAAGCTTTGGACCTCAATCCCATGAATGATTTTAACTATTATCACGATTATTTCCGGCAATTGGTAAAAGAGAAAAGCCCGGAAATTCATCCCATGTTGGAGGTAATCAAGCCTTTATTGGAAAATTATTTTTTCTATGTGGAGTATAATGTCCACTTCACTTCTTACACCCATAATGTTGAAGTCGCGGCATCTTTGGTGGATGCCATCACTCCCTATCTTTCCTCCGAGGAAGCGGAATTTTTCAAGCAAGGGAAAGAACAGATGCTCAGAACCTCCGCGAGGCAACGTGCCGAAAAACTATTTTAATATACCCATGAGATTCAAAGCTGCAATGTTTGATTTTGACGGAACGGTCACGGAGAGAGGTGTTTATGACCCGGGTCCGGAAATGGTTGAAGTTCTGGCAGATCTGTCCCAAAAAATGCCTCTGGCTTTTTGCACCGGCAGGGATTTGGGATCGTTTGTCCGCAGAGGCTTTTCTTCCATAGTTAAAAAGATAGATGAAGAACGAAGGCTTCAATTCCTTAATAATCTTTTCCTTTTCGCGGAAAATGGCGCTTTCGGGTATGCGTTTGACCGGGATAAATCCAAGTTTGTTGAACTATACAAAATTGAGTGGCCCGACGAATTCATACCCAAGCATGAACTAAAGAAACAGCTTACTCCTCTTATAAAAGAATATGGTGAGTTCTGTGAAAACGCGCATGAGATAGTCGCGGTTATGCGAACTCATTTGACCGAGGTGGAGGACAGAAATATCGATGATGTCTATGTATTATCTGAAAAAATATACCTTGCCTGCATTGATTTTTTGAAAAATATTGATCCGGATTTTGAAAAGTATCTTCATGTCGGTAATTCGGGCATAGGCGTTGTGATAGGTCCGGCGGACGGTGATAAGGACAGCGCGATAATTAAATTCGCTAAGATTCTAACGGAAAAGAGGAAAATTGAATTTGATGAAAGAGCTTCCGAGATTTTGGTTGTCGGTGATAGTCCCCTTCCAAGCGGCAACGACCATTACTTTCTAAAAGGCGAATACGGAACCCCTTTTACGGTCGGTCCGGACGTTGAGGGGAGTGAATTCCCCAGACCGGTTTTGGGGGAAAACGGAGAAAAACTCTATCACGAGAAAGGCACGACACATCTGTTAAAATCAATCCTCTCCGATTTTTTATAAAAAACACTTGACAAATTTCTATAAAAGGATATTATTGCATGCCTTACTCCTCTTAATTGAGGCTTTACATATAAAATTAATCACATATATCTAACCAAAATCATTATGTGGAAAAAATTCTTATCACTTGCGGTAGTACTTGGAGTTCTTACAACAACAACAGGTATGTCCGCGGTAGCGTTGGAAATTGAACGTCCTACAATTCCCAGCGGCCCTATTATACCTAGACTTGGTATAACCAACCTTGAGGTAGACCCCTTGAGCTTTAATCCTTCGGAGGGTGAGGAGGCGACTGTGAGTTTTACCCTGCTAAGGAATGCTGACATCCACGCCTACGCATTTGACGAGGACAATCGCAGATTCAGTATTCACGGAAGCAGGACATTCCCGTTCCCTGAAACTGCGGGCGAAGTAAGTTACACATGGACCGGTAAGACGTTTGCTGGCGATCCGTTGGAC
>PXEC01000135.1 GCA_003566255.1 Candidatus Peregrinibacteria bacterium
AGCATTTTCTCTATCATTTTTCTTTCTGTGAATTTAATCTGTTTCATAGACCACTTGGGTTAGTTGATATTTAGACATATCTATTCTACCTCAAGTGGTCGGTTTTATTTTAGAATCTGGGTATTAATATTTTTGATTGTAGAAACTCCTTTCCGGCAGTAAAATTCATCCGCATGGATTATCGAAAAGTAATCTCGGAATCTTGGAGTTATACCCAAAGCAAGAAAAATCTTATTTTTTGGTTCGGTTTTATTCCAAGTATTTTTACCACAACCGTCGGAGCGGGATATATCGCCTATCAGTTTCTGGCATTCAGAGGGTCCTATCTTTTCACCGATGAAGAAACAAATTTCTTCTTTGATATCGCTATTTTGATCTGGGAGTTTTTGAAAGACCATGTTTCGTGGACCGTTCCGCTGATAATTTTCGCTATTTTGTTTTTCCTTTTTTACCTTCTGTACCCCACTCTGGCGAAAGCGGCCGCCATACAAACCATATCCAGAAATAAAACCGGTCAAAAAGACGCTGGTCCGGGTACGGGAGTCAGATATGGGATATTGTCCTTTCTTCCGCTTTTTGAGTACCATCTTCTCATAAAGACTTTTTCGTTTTTCTCGATTCTCATCCAGATGTCTTTTGTCATCAGAAATCTTGGGCCTTCCATGTTTCAGGCTTTTCTTCCCCTTTACGTTTTTATAATGATAATCGGTCTTGTTCTGACCTTATTATTCACTTATACGGACTTTTTTATAGTAATTGACGGAAAAAGAGTCTTTTCTTCAATAAAGGCCAGTACAAAAATGGTTATTCTCAACTGGAAGTGCACCGTACTCATAACAATATTGATGATACTTATCGGTGTGAGAATAATCATTCAGGTCGTCATGGTTTTCCTGATACCGTTTTTAGTCATTCTTTTAACGGGATATATCGCGGCTATCGCTCTTCCCGTGACAGGTGTGATTGTGGGAGCTCTTTCAGGCTTTTTGGTCCTTCTGCTTTCCGCCTATTTGAACGGGGTCGTCGATATATTTTCTTTTACCGTCTGGACTTATACCTTCCTGGAGCTGTCAAAGGAAAAAGACTTCTCCCCAAGAGGAGAACTTTGTGAAACATCGTATGCGGACTAAATCCGCCATCATCTCTTTTCGTTTTGCTTCATTCTCGATATCATCGTGGAACTGATCTGTTCCGCCAGATGAGCATTGCTGTTCACAAGATTCTTAAAATCTTCTTTGCTCAGGAGGAATATCTCGCTTTCGCTTGTCGTTTTCGCGGAAGCGTTTCTGGGCGCATCGGATACCAAAGCCATCTCTCCAAAAAAATCATTTTCTCCCAATTCCGCCACTTTTGTTGGCAGATCTCCTTCTTCTTCAGGCGGATGGAAAATCTCAACCTGGCCGGATTTTATCAGGTAGAGCGCGTCACCTTCATCCCCTTCATTAAATAGCGTGTAATCGGCGGGGTAGTACATCAAAACTATTCTTCTTATTATTTCTTTATGCAAATCTTCTTCCAAAGTCTCGAATAACGGGATTTTCTTCAAAATGGGAAGAAGTATGGCAATGTCGGCGTTTTCGTTTGTCATGGTTGATTTGGTTAATTTATTGATTGACCTCTGTTGACTTTTTTTGTGTTTTGTTTTATACTACTGGAGTAGGGTACTAAAATTAAAAATAAAAACCATATATACATGAGAACTTTAACTCAAAATAGGAAAATAGCAATATCCACACTTGCGGTTTTCCTGGCCTCGTTCAGTTTTGTTCTTGTTTTTCTTGGCGGTACTGATGAAACCTCAAAACTCGCGCAGACCGATGTTATGGGGGCGACGGAAGACAACAGAATAATCTTCGCGACTGATCCGGGAGGGAATTTTTTAGGCGCCAGCGAGCCTTTCTGTCTTATAACAGGCACCGCTTGTTCAGAGATAAAGGATTACACGATTTTTGATCTTATTCACGCCGATGACCTGTCCTCCTTCGCGTCCGTTCACGCGGAATTGTTGCAGGAAGGTGAAGGAGCCGAAGGTCTGGGCCCTTTCAGATTCGTGAATGAAAAGAGCGATGATCGTCTTTTGCTTCTGGGCGCAAGACCTCAGAAGGAGGGAGCGAAAATAACCAAAATAGTGTTTTTGGCAAAAGACCTTACCGAACATATCAAGAGGATGCATGAGGAGAAAGAAGGTGACGATGAGGATTCGGATGAGGACCTCCCCCGTGAAGAAAACTGGTTCGAAAAACTTTATCCCAACATCCCCCCGAAGCTTTTGGTTGAAAAAGCCTGATCAAATGGAGTACAATTCTGCTCGTTATCTATGTGACTTTAATCTTAACGAGCTTCGATGTTTTCCTACGATGCTATTCGAGTGCAGAAAAAGTGGCAGAAACGATGGGCGGAAAGCGGGATTCATTCCGTTGATCTTAACGCGGACAAGCGTGAAAAATACTACAATCTTGTGATGTTCCCCTATCCGTCCGGGGATAAACTTCATATAGGGCATTGGTATAATTACGGGATCGCGGACAGTTGGGGACGATATATCCGGCTTAAGGGCTACAATGTTTTTGAACCGATGGGATATGACAGTTTCGGGTTGCCGGCGGAGAATTACGCGGTTTCATCGGGTGTTCCTCCACATGAGAGCACAAAGACCAATACCGATTACATGACTTTGCAGTTGGGCGAAATCGGCACGATGTATGACTGGGACAAAACCTTGATGACTTCTTCTCCGGAATACTACAAGTGGACTCAATGGGTATTTTTGCAGATGTATGAAAAAGGGCTTGCCTACAAGAAAGAGGCGCCCGTTAATTGGTGCAGTGGCTGTATGACCGTTTTGGCGAACGAGCAAGTCCACGATGGCAAGTGTGAAAGGTGCGGGAATGAAATAATCCGTAAAAGTCTGAATCAGTGGTTTTGGAACATAAAATCATACGCGGAAGAGTTGTTGGATCATTCTGAGTTGGAGTGGCCGGAAAAGACTGTTCTGATGCAAAAGAACTGGATTGGGAAGAGTGTGGGAACGGAAATAAGGTTTTCTGTTGAGAGCGGAACGGGCACGGAACCGGACCGGCTTTTCTTTGATGTCTTTACAACGCGGGCGGACACGCTCTTTGGGTGCAGTTATTGTGTTCTGGCTCCGGAACATGAGTTGGTGAAGAAGATCACAACTGAAGGCAGAGCCGAGGAGGTTGAAAAATATGTTAAAAACGCGGCGAAGAAAACGGATATGGATAGAACGGCCGAAGGGAAGGATAAAACGGGCGTTTTTACCGGAAGTTATGCCGTTAATCCTATCAACGGAGAGAAAGTCCCGATATGGGTGGCGGATTATGTTTTGGTCCATTACGGAACGGGCGCGGTCATGGCTGTTCCCGCTCATGATGAGAGGGATTTTGAATTCGCGAAGAAGTATGCTCTGCCGATTGTTGAGGTTGTGAGGGGGGAGGGCGCGGAGGGGGAGGGCGCGGAGGCG
>PXEC01000054.1 GCA_003566255.1 Candidatus Peregrinibacteria bacterium
CTTGAATCAGGAGAGGAGCAAAAGAAAATAGATAAGGAATATTTGCGGGAATGGCTTGATTCAAAAGGATTTAACGGGGACGGAGAGATTCCCGAGGTTCCTGATGAAATAAAGGCTGAGACGGCGCGCCGCTATATGGAGGCTTTTGAACTAATTACCGGAGAAACTTTTGAAGCGGAAGTGGGGGATGTCCTTGCACGGCTTGAACAAAATTTATCAAAATATTTTTAACTAAAAACCAATTATGAAAGTTGTAATTTTAATGGGATCGGAAATGGATAAGGAATTCGTTTCAGTATTTGAAACCGAATTTGAAAAGTGGGGGATTGGGACCGAGGCTATTGTGGCTTCAGCTCACAAAGTTCCGGAAAAAGTTTTCGAAATCGTTTCAAAAAATAATGAAAGCGATGAAGACATTGTTTATATAACGGTCGCGGGCAGGTCCAACGGACTTTCCGGGGTTACAGCCGCGAACAGCATTCATCCCGTGATTGCGTGTCCTCCTCATGTTGATAAGGTTGATTTTATGGTAAACATCAACAGCACTCTTTGTATGCCGAGTGATACTCCCGTTTTGACCGTCATCGACAGGCAGAACGTGCTGATGGCGATTTTACGCATTTTCGCTCTTAAGAACCCTGATTTAAAGAAGAAAATCAAAAACAGAATAAAGGAAATCAAAAGTAAGTTTTAACCTCAATTCTTATGGATCATAATCTATTGGCGATAACTCCTCTGGACGGAAGATATGCCGACAAAATCAACTATCTTTCGCAATATTTCTCTGAAGCGGCGTTGATACGATATCGGTGTCTTGTAGAGATTGAATGGTTTATTTTTCTTTTCAATGACGCGAAAGTGGCGGGAACGGATGTTTTTAAGCCCGAAGAGATAAAGATTCTGAGAAGTATTTATGAACAGTTTGATGTTGTTGACGCGAAGAGGGTGAAGAAAATAGAAGAACAGACCAATCATGATGTTAAGGCGGTTGAATATTTCATCGTTGAGAAATTGAAGAATACTCCTTTGGAGGAACACTCGGGATTTATACATTTCGCGTGTACTTCAGAGGACATAAACAACTTGTCCTACGCTTGTATGATCCGGGATTTTATTGATAGGGAGTACACTCCTTTGGTCAGCGGGCTTGTACAAGAAATTTATTCAACAGCGAAGAAATACAAGTCTTTGCCTATGCTTTCACGGACTCATGGTCAGCCCGCTTCGCCCACTACTTTGGGGAAGGAAATGATCAATTTTGTCGATAGATTGGAACGAGAGGTCGAAAGGCTTTGTTGTTGTTTGCCTCTTCCCGGGAAGATAAACGGCGCGGTGGGGAATTATAACGCCCATTACGCGACTTACGGGAAGGAGGACTGGGTTGCGTTGAGTAAAGAATTTGTGGAGATTCTGGGGCTTAAATTCAATAAATATACGACTCAAATAGAGCCTCACGATGGCTTCGCTTCCGTTTTTGATTCCATCAAGAGGATGAATAATGTTGTTTTGGATTTTTCCCGCGATATGTGGTCTTACATCGGGTTTGGATATTTTGTTCAAAAGGTAAAGGCCGGGGAAGTGGGGTCTTCAACGATGCCTCACAAGGTCAATCCGATAGATTTTGAGAACGCGGAAGGGAACATTGGGATCGCTAATTCTTTGCTTGAGCACTTATCGTCAAAATTACAGGTTTCCAGAATGCAGAGAGATCTTTCCGATTCAACAGCACAAAGGAATATGGGAATGGCTTTATCGTATTGTATTTTGTCTTATAAGAGTGCTATTAGAGGGCTTTCCAAATGTGAAGTTGATGAGGATGCCGTTAAGGGCGATGTGAAAGACAGATGGGAGCTTTTGGCAGAGCCGATTCAAATGATGATGCGAAAAAACAAAGTGGAAAATCCATATGAAAAACTTAAGAAGCTCACGCGTGGCAAGAAAAACATCACAAAATCCGTCGTTAAGGATTTTATAAAATCTCTGAAAATCCCTGCGGTTGATAAAAAAGCTCTAAATTCGCTTACTCCGGAAAAGTATATTGGAATTGCGGATAAACTTGTTGACGATTATGAGCTTGGTGTGTGTCTTTCCCAACATGATGGAGGTTGTCCTCCGGAGGGGTGTTCCGCTTGCCAGGGCTGCGGTTAACGAGGTTTTCCGTTCCCGATAACAATACTGTCCATTTGGGACAGCGCTTCCACCACACATTTTTTTATTCTTTTTTGCATTTCCGGGGGGTGCCATAATTCAAGTGTGGGGCCGATTGCAATATCCAACGCTGTTTGAATATCTGTTATTCTTTCTTTTTTTGCTGTGTCTATGACGGAAATACACTTTTTGGCGATTGCCTCTTTAAGAGCTTGAGTTATTGAAGTTCCGGGGTTGGGGAATTCTTCCTCAATGGCTCTAATTACGGTCTCACTTATCAGTTCTTCCTGTTGTTCGCTTATGAAATTTCTGCTCATTTTTATCTGTATGTTAAATTTTTCTTCGCAAATTCTATTTGATATATTTCAGATGTCAAACTAAACTGTGCGTATGTTTAAAAAAATCGATCCGAAGCAATCACTTCCGGAAATGGAGAAAAAAATACTTCGTTACTGGGAGGAAAACAAAATTTTTGAGAAATCGGTGGAACATAGAAAGGAAGATGAAAAGTTCGTTTTTTTTGACGGGCCTCCTTTTGCCAACGGGATGCCGCACTACGGACATATTCTCGCGACCGCTCTCAAAGATGCCGTCACCCGTTATTGGACAATGAAGGGATATTATGTGCCCAGAACTAATGGTTGGGATTGTCATGGGCTTCCCGTTGAATATGAGATTGAGAAGGAATTGGAGCTGGAAGGAAGAAAGGACATTGTCAAATACGGAGTTGAAAAATTCAATACGAAGTGTCGTGAATCTGTTTTCAAATATACGAAGGAGTGGGAAACGCTTTTGAAACGTGTTGGCAGATGGGTGGATTTTTCAAAAAGCTACGCGACTCTGAATAATGAGTATATGGAATCCATCTGGTGGGTTTTTAAACAGATCTGGGATAAGGGCTTGGTGTATTCAGGGCATAAATCCATGCATGTTTGCCCGCGATGCGAAACCGCGCTTTCAAATTTTGAAGTTTCCCAAGGGTATAAGGATGTGACCGATCTTTCCGTCATCGCAAAATTCAAGCTTGGTGAAGACGCGATGAAAGCTTTGGGATTGAAGGAAAAAGAAGTTTACGCGCTTGCATGGACAACAACTCCCTGGACGCTGATCGGGAATGTTGCTTTGGCTTTCGGTCCCGATATTAAATATGTTCTGGTCGCCGCGAAGAACGATGAGGGGAAACAGGAAACATATATCCTCGCGGAGGATCTGTGTGAATCGGTTTTTGGGGATAAGGAGTTCGTGGTCATAAAAGAGGTGAAGATAAAGAAGATTGAGGGGCTGACTTACGAGCCGCTTTTTC
>PXEC01000024.1 GCA_003566255.1 Candidatus Peregrinibacteria bacterium
CTTTTTCATTGCTTTTTCGCCCGTTGATTCTCTTTCAACTTTCTCACCGGTGAGACTTTTGACTTTCTTTACTGTTTGTGTCCTCAAAAATTGTACCTGACCCCATTTTCGCGGCTAATTGTAACCAAAAACGGCATGTTCAAAATTGTACCTGACCCCATTTTTTTCTCAAAACCGTTATTTATATCCGGTTTTCTCTTTTACCTCATCGAGGGTGCTGATTGCAATAGATTTTGCTTTTTTTGCGCCTTCTTCCAAAATTTGCGTTATAAAGTCTTTTTTTCCCATCAAGTTTTCATATTTTTCACGGGATTTCGCAAAGTGTGAAAGTATTTTTTCCAACAGAAGCTTTTTTGCTTCTCCATATCCGAATCCGCCCTGTCTGTACTTGTTTTCCACGTCTTTTGTTTCTTCCGGGCTTGCCAGCAGTTTATATATGTTAAATACGTTGCATTTGTCCGGATCTTTCGGGTCTTCAACGGGGGTGGAGTCCGTAACAATGCCCATTACTTGCTTTTTCAGGGCATTTTCCGGGGCGAATAAATCTATGGTGTTTCCGTAAGACTTGCTCATTTTTTGTCCGTCGGTGCCCGGGACTATCGCCACTTCTTCTTTTATTTCCGGCTCCGGGAGTTTGAAGATTTCTCCAAAAAGGTTGTTGAATGTTGTCGCTATGTCTCTGGTCATCTCTATGTGTTGTTTTTGGTCCTTCCCGACCGGGACCAAATCCGGTTTATACAAAAGAATATCTGCCGCTTGAAGGACGGGATAGTTAAACAGTCCCATTGTCGCTTCTTTTACTCCTTTGTTTTTTGCGTCTTTCCAGGCGTGCGATCTTTCAAGAAAAGGAACCGTCACAAGACAGTCAAAAATCCAGCAGAGTTCCGCGTGTTCGGAAATGGCGGATTGTTTGAAAAAGACCGTTTTTTCCGGGTCCAGGCCAAGTGCAAGATAAGCGGCGGCCAGTTCATAAGTTTGAGCTTTCATCAAATTGGAATCTTTCACCGTTGTGAGAGCGTGAAGATCCGCTATGAACAGAAAACACTCATATTCTTCCTGCATCTCTATGTGGCGGCGCATCGCTCCCAAATAGTTTCCCAGATGAGGGTGGCCGCTTGGTTGTACTCCTGAAAGAACTCTTTTTTTCATGTTGTTGATAGGGGATCTATATCAATTTTTATACTTGCGTTCATTATATCTTCTTTCGGAAGTTTTTCCAGAATATTGTTTGGGAATATTTCCGTGTTTTTGCTCCTTATAAGTATTATGTTGCGATATTTTCCTCTGAGTTTGCTTAAATAGGCGGGATATTGATTTACTTCCAGATGGTCTTGAAGACCTGATTCTCTTATTAGTTTCCAGAGAAAGTTTTCCAGTTCATCCGTTTTTTCCCCGCATTCTTTGAAGGATTTGTTTTCTACCGTTATTTTTGCAATTTTTCCGAATGGGGGATTGGAGAGGATTTTTCTTTGAGTTCTTTCGTAATTGAGAAATCCATCGTAGTCCTGATTTTTTGCGCATAATATCGCGAGATTTTCCGGATTGTATGTCTGGATTACCACTTTCCCCTTTTCTTTCGATCTTCCCGCTCTACCCGCGACCTGTGTCATAAGTTGAAAATTTCTTTCCGATGATCTGAAATCCGGGATATTAAGTCCGATGTCCGCAAGAATCACTCCCACAAGGGTTACGTTTGGCAGATGGAGACCTTTTGCTATCATTTGAGTTCCCACAAGGATATCGGCTTCTCCGTGTTTGAATGCTCGGTATATCTTTTCAAAATCATATTTGCCGGATGTACTGTCTTTGTCGGCGCGCAGGACTTTTGCCTCCGGAAATTCTTTTAAAACTTCGCTTTCTATTCTTTGTGTGCCTATTCCCAGGAATCTTATGTTGAACCCTTTGCATTGAGGGCATTTGGAAGGAGGAGGGAATATTTTTCCGCAATGATGGCATATCAGATTCTCTCTGATTGTTGTTGATTTGTGGTATGTGGCAGGGATCTCACACTCCGGACATTTTTCCGTGTGTCCGCAATCGCGACAGACCACCGATGAGGCGGATCCTCTTCTGTTGAGAAATAAAATCGCTTGTTTCTTTTCTTTCAGGATTTTTTGCAGTTCCTCTCTTAATTTATCGCTGAAAATAGAGTAGTTTCGTTTTTTGAATTCTTCACGCATGTCGATAACTTCTATCTCCGGCATTTCCGAGGTTCCTATTCTTTCGTTTATTCTTATTGTTGAGTTTTTTAATTCTTCCGCCGTTTCAACGCTTGGTGTGGCGCTTCCAAAAACCACCTTTATATTTCCGTTTTGGAGTTGGATCAGTTTGTCTATGACCGTGTGGATTTTATACCTGGGAGATTGCTCCTGTTTGTAGGACGAGTCATGTTCTTCGTCCACTATTATCAGGTTCAGGGATTGAAAAGGCGCGAATATTGCCGATCTGGAGCCGATTATCAATTTTGATTCATTTTTCCAGATTGAGGTCCATGTTCTGTGTTTTTCCCCATCTGATATTTTGCTGTGGATCACGGCCGCTTTTATTCCGAGCCCTTTTTCAAAATACTCGATCATTTGAGGAGTGAGGGATATTTCCGGTACAAGAATTAGTACCTGTTTGTCTTCCGATATGTATTGATCCGCGAGATTTTTGTAAATTTCTGTTTTTCCCGAACCCGTCACTCCGTGTATCAAAAATTTGTTCACGGAAGCTGTTTTTATTTCTTCTATAGCACCTTTTTGAAGGGGGGATGTTTTTAGAGATGGCGTTCTAATAATTTGTTCAGTTTTTTTCTTCGGATCCCGGAGCTTTTTGTTTTCAAGAACTCCCTTTGGAACAAAGAGTTTTAGAAGTTTGTCCAGACTGCAGAAATAATATTTACTCATCCATTTCATGATCTTTATTTGCTGCTCGGACAATAGGGGTTTTTCGTAGTTTAATTCCGTTATTGGAAGCGTTTTGAATTCCGGTTTTTTATCGTTTATTTCCCAGACAATTCCGGACGTTTTTCTGTTGCGGATGGGGACTTTGACGGATTGTCCCACCCGTATCTCCATGTTTTTAGGGATGTGATAGGTCAGGGTGTTTGAATCGGCGCCTGTTTTTTGGGGAAAAAGGATTTGTGCAAATTTCATCTTTGTAGTTTGTTGGGGAGTGAAATATAACACAAAAAGGGGGTGATTTCTAAAAAAGGTTGACAAAGACCGAGTTCGGGGTATTAATATACTGCTTGCATTTATATTTTACTTTTTTAGCAATGACTGAAAATATTGAAAAATCAGGGGAGGAGAATAGAATTGAAGAGGTTGATTTCTTGGACCGAGAGAAGAAGGGAGGAAGAGTGAAGAGGATAAGAAGGAGGATCTCGCATTTATTGACGATGATAGCTTTGGGAGCATCCGGGGTGTGTGGAGTTGCTTGTCCTGCGGAAGCCC
>PXEC01000141.1 GCA_003566255.1 Candidatus Peregrinibacteria bacterium
GTAGCCGCTCAACCGGCTGAACAACCGGCTCAAGCACAACCGGCTCAAGTAGCCGCTCAACCGGCTGAACAACCGGCTCAAGCACAACCGGCTCAAGTAGCCGCTCAACCGGCTGAACAACCGGCTGAACAACCGGTCGAAAAAGCCGATCTTGAAGATAAATTAAAACAGCTCCAGAACAGCATCCTGTCCGCGAATGTTCCACAAATGGTAATGATCACGATAGGTTATGCTTTGGACTTGGGATCCAGTGATATCCATATCGAGGCATCGGAGGACCACGTTCGCATCCGCTATCGTGTGGATGGTGTTTTGAGAGAAATTGTCGAATACCCCAACAACCTTCACCCCGCGGTTGTCTCAAGAATAAAGATAATGTCCAACCTAAAAATAGACGAGCAGCGCCTTCCTCAGGACGGACGCGCCGATGTTACAACAAAAGACGGTCGTGAAATGGACTTGCGTATTTCCAGTCTGCCGACGGTAAACGGAGAAAAAATTGTGATGCGTATTCAAGACAAATCAAGAAAAATCCCTGATCTGCCGGAACTTGGAATTTCCGGAATCTCACTGAAAAATCTGGAAGCCGCTTTGGAATCTCCAAACGGTATTATCATCAATACGGGGCCTACCGGATCGGGAAAAACTACAACATTGTATTCCTGCTTAACCCGTCTGAACAAGAAGGAAGTAAACATTCTGACAATCGAGGATCCCGTTGAAATCCAATTGGACGGCCTCAACCAAAGTCAGGTCCACCACGATATAGATTACGGCTTCGCGATGGGGATGCGTGCCGCTCTTCGTCAAGACCCCGATATCATAATGGTCGGGGAAATCCGTGATAAAGAAACGGCAAATACCGCTATTGAATCTTCTTTGACGGGACACTTGGTTTTTTCAACGCTTCATACCAATAGCGCGGTTGAGTCCATAACAAGAATTATCAATATGGGGATCCAACCCTATCTTATAACCTCCACTGTTGAGCTCATTATCGCTCAGCGTCTTGTCAGAAAGGTTTGCGAGAAATGTAAAAAGCCCGCAAAAGTCAGTGAAGAAATTTTGCAGTTGGTGGATAGGGCGCTGAAAGACCTTAAAGTGGAAGGAGAGGTGGACCCCGAACTTCTGAAAAAAATGCAGTTTTTTGAAGCTCCCGGTTGTGAGAGTTGCAATAATGTCGGATATAAGGGACGAGTCGGTCTTTACGAAGTTTTCAGGATGAACAACAATTTGAGGCGCTTGATCGGTGAAGGCGCGAGTTCTTTGGATATACAAAAAGCCGCGCAGGAGGGCGGGATGGTCACTTTGGAACAGGCGGGAGTGATAAAGGCTTTGGAAGGAGTCACAACTCTGGAAGAAGTTTACCGAGTGGCACGTAAATCGGAATAATATGGCTGATGAATCTAACAAAAACAAGGATTTTGCGACAGCCGGTACTGAAAGTTTTAAACTTGATGGGCAGGATGAAACTGAAAAGGACCGCGTGACTTTGAATATTCAAGAGGATCAACCGGAGGGAATCATTTTGGAGAAGGAAAAAGCGGCGGGGATCGAATTAACGGGTAATTTTTTTGTAGATCTGTATAAGAAAGTCAATTTTTACCTGATGTCGCACTCGCCGGTGAAGCCCAAGGATAAAGCTAATTTTTTTCATCTTTTGTCGGTGATGATAAATGCCGGAATCCCGATGGTCAAAGCTTTGAGATCGCTTGAGTTGCAAATGGAATCCCCGCGCCTGCAAATGATCGTCAAGGATCTCGGTAATATGATAGAAGGGGGTGCCAGTCTTTCGGAGTCAATGTTTTCTTATACAAAAATTTTTAGTGACGCGGAGATTGGCATGGTCAAATCCGGAGAAGCTTCCGGTCAATTGAGTAAAGTTCTGGATAATTTGGCTAAAGACGCGGAGAAGGCCTATCAGATAAAATCAAAAGTGAAGAGCGCGATGACATATCCGATCGTGATTTTTGCGCTTCTGATAGTCGTTGTGGTTGCTATGCTTGTGTATGTTATCCCTCAGTTGACAGAATTGTTTGAGGCGATAGAGGGCGACCTGCCCGCGATAACGGCTGCTGTTGTGGGGTTGAGCGATTTTATGCTCAACAACAGCCTTGTTTTACTTTCGATGGTTTTGATAGTTGTTCTTTTTGTTATGCTTTTCAGAAGAACCGATAGAGGGCGATATTTTTTTGATAGTGTTAAATTGAAGATCCCCATATTCGGCGGACTTTTTAAAATGGCTTTTTTGTCGAGGTTTGCCAGATCTTTGAGTAACCTGACAGACAGTAATGTCTCTATTGTTAAGACTTTGGAGATTACGGCGAATTCGATGGGAAACGAAGTCTACAGAAAAAGTCTGCTTTTGGCGGTTGAGGATATAAAGCAAGGTATTCCCCTCGCGGAAAATATATCTTCCAACCCGCTGTTCCCTCCGATGCTCGTAAATATGATTGATGTGGGAGAAAAAACCGCCCAACTGGACGCGATCACAGCCAAAGTCGCCGCCTTTTACGAGGACGAAGTTGACACCGCGGTGGCCGGCATCTCCAAAATAATCGAACCCGTAATCCTTATTATTATAGGTCTGACGGTCGGGACCGTGGTTGCCGCCATCATGTTGCCGATCATGCAATTGTCCGATGTCGCGGGCGCGATTTAAGGGCGTGTGGAGTTTCGCCTTTTGGGCAATTATCAGCTTATTACTTTTTGTCTGCCATCCTTCGGAAGACGAAACTCCATTTCCACATTTCCTATGTCGTGATCCATTTGTAGCAGACGGTTGTTAAATTTTCGTTAAAATTCGCTAAATTTTTATTAATTTTTTTGTAATCTGTCCGCGGGTTCTTTTATCGTTTCCGCGAAAGCGCCGCTTCTTGCCGTTTTATTCTGTAAAGTCTGTCCGCGGGTTCTTTTATCGTTTCCGTTATGTTCAGTTCCCAGTTACCGGTTTCGTTTTTTATCAGTCCGTTATGAGGAAATTCATGGTGGGCTTTGCACAGCGGTTTGAGGGATTGATGATTTTTGCTGTGCATGAATCGGTCTGTATGGTGGAAATGTTCGGCTGGTTTGTTGCAGTTGTTGTAGGCGCACTTGCCTCCGGTTCTGCTGAGGACCGCGCGTTTTTGGTAGGCGTTGATGTAGCGGGAGGCCTTGACATCGCCGCCGGAGAAGACCCTCGCGCGTTTGACATTTTCAGTTTTACGCAACCTCGCACTTCTGACGATTTTATCACCGGTGACAGATTTGACATTCGCAAGATTATGCGGACTCGCACTTCTGGCGATTTTATCACCGGTGGCACATTTGACTTTTTTCTCCACAAACTCACTGGCAACGGCCCCATCGATCAAAAGTTTCATAACCTCCATATTTCCAACTCCCCACTTCGCCTTCAGTTTCATAAACAAAAACGACATCTCCTCATCCA
>PXEC01000014.1 GCA_003566255.1 Candidatus Peregrinibacteria bacterium
ACATATCTATTCTACCTCAAGTGGTCGGTTTTATTTTAGAATCTGGGCTGGGGGCTTTTCCTTTGACAATTTTTTCCGCTATCGTTATATTGCTTGCGTCATAGACAGTGGGCGTCGGTTTTGAATCGAAATAAGACCCACCGAGACAAAAAATTCCCGATCATAGTGTGGATTTTATGTTTTGTCTCGATGTCTATGCGGCTCGAGATTTTTTAATTTTACCTACCATGGCGTTATCAAAAGAACAAAAATCGGAAATTCTGAAACAACTTGTCGAGGACGTGAAAAACGCGAAAGCTGTTGTATTCGCGGATTATCGCGGGATGTCGGTCAAAGATCTTAAGGACCTTCGTGAGAAAATGCGTGAGAAAGGCGTCCATTTTAGAGTCGCCAAGAAAACACTGATGAATCTTGCATCCAAAGAGTGCGGTTTTGGAGAGATTCCGGAAGAGGTCTTTGAGGGGCCGGTCGGCGCGGCTTTCGGTATGGAAGACGAAATATCCGCGGCGAAAATAATCCATCAGCTTTCCAAGAAAAACACAAATCTTAAACTGAGAGGATCTCTGTTTGAGGGACGAGTCCTTTCGGTTGAAGAAACCAAGGAACTTGCGCAATTGCCCGGAATGGAAGAACTACTCGGCAAATTTATTTATGTCATCAAGTCCCCCATCCAAGGATTTCACGGAGCGCTCAACAATACGATTTCAGGATTTGTTCGTGCTCTTGACGGGATTCGTGAGCAGAAAGAAAAAGCATCAGCTTAAATTTTCATCATATTTTATTTAATTTAACCAAAAATTATTATGGCTGAAGAAGAAACAAAGGCCTCCGAAGAGGCACCAAAGGAGGAAGCTCCAAAGGAAGAGCCAAAAGCTCCGGCGAAGGAGGAAGCTCCGAAGGAAGAGCCAAAAGCTCCATCAGTTGAGCTTAGCAAGGATGCCGCTAAAATTCTTGAATTGGTGGAAAAACTTCCGGTTCTTGAACTTTCCGCTCTTGTCAAAGCTCTTGAAGAAAAATTTGGCGTTTCAGCGGCTGCTCCGATGATGGTCGCAGGAGGAGCTCCGGCTGGCGGCGGAGACGCGGGAGGGGAAGAAGAAGGTGGCGGAAAGAAGAATGTTGTTCTTGCTTCCGCGGGAGGACAAAAAATAGCCGTTATCAAGGCTGTTCGTGAAATCACAGGTCTTGGTCTTAAGGAAGCTAAGGATCTTGTCGATGCTGCTCCGAAACCCGTTAAAGAGGGTGTTGAAGTGGCTGAAGCGGAAGAGCTTAAGAAAAAACTGGAAGAGACCGGAGCGACTGTGGAATTGCAATAAAGTCACTAAAAAAAGCCCCCCGATGAAAGTCGGGGGGCTTTTTTGATGTTCCGGCCTTTACTATCAGGTGAATTTTTGGTAAAATACTGGGAACATAAAAATAAAAAATGGCTGAACAGGAAAATCCTTTAGATTCGCAAACACCTCCTAAACAGGAGAAATCAGACATAGTCGATAGCATCGTTTCCACGGAAACCGCCGAAGACCAAAAATCTATTTTGGGTGAGGCTCCGGAAATCGACACTTCCCTGCTTCAGGAGGTTGAACCTGAAAAAAGCGTGTCCCTCACGCTTCTTAAAATATTATTTTCAATTTTGTTTTTTTCCGGTGTTATTTCTGTTCTGTTCTTTACCTCGCAGTTGACCCCACGCTTTGAATCCTTGGCCATAAATCTTGGCCTCCCAAGCGTGACGCGGGAACTTTCCTCGGTGAATTCTGAAGTTGTGAGGCTTCAGACTGATATAAACATGTATCGTCACCTTCAAGTAAAGTCTTTTTTGGATCAGTTCAGTTTTTACGGAGACTCTTTCATGCATGATTATAGTATCGCGGACAGCCCTACCTCTTCACGAACGGAAATCGAGGCCGCGACAGGCAGACTGACAGAAACAAGAGAACATCTGGCTCAATCCTTCCTCTCGGCACGTGAACTCATCGCGCATCCGATACATGTTCCGATCGTTGATACGCAATATCCCGATGACGCGAGTTTGATCGCTCTCTTCCAGGATAAACTGCGTGAGAGACTGAGGAAAAGGGCCGATGATCTGAGAGGCGAGGATGAATATGAATCAAGAAGGGATTATAGAAATTATATGGATACTTTGAGGATAGTCGGCAACACCGAGCTTAGGAACTTACTTGTCGCGACAGACTTTGATGATCTGACTGACTCCCAGTTATACAATTTGATTGATCAGGTCAATTCTCTCATCGTGAATGATATGAGCATAATTCACGAGATCAACAAACAAAGGGTCAGATGGTCCGATATCATAAACGAGATCGAAATGAGGACGAAGGCCGTTGATTCCTACTACAGCCAAGACTTTTTTGATGCTGTTGGTGGAATTCGTTATACCAGTTTCGACTTTGACGCCGTCAACAGAAGAATATCGATTATTGGCGAAATAAAAACGATAAGCACCACAACTTTTACAATGATTGCCAATCTGGTCGATGAGCTTAACGCTTCCGAGATGTTCAAAAACGGAGAAGTGCGCTCATTCAGCAAGTCCGGATCACTAGCCGACGGCTACACGGGATCCCTGAGGCTCTCATTGGATTTGGAAGAAAAATTAATTACCACTGATTAATATGGCAAAATTAGCCGCGCAAATAGAAAGGAGAAGGCAAAAAATCCAAACAAGGGCGTATCTTTTGCTTTGTCTGGTTTTGCTCGCGGTCGTGGGAGTGTACACATATTTCCAGTTTGTGGAATATCAGTTTATTTCCCAAGGAGTTCAAAAGAGTGAAGTTTTGGCGGCTAATCTAAGGTCCGGTGTGGGAGAAGCTAGGTCGCAATATGAAGAAAACAGAAGAGTCTTTGACCAGTTGGACAGAGTTATAGAACAAAATCTGGAGAAAGTTTTTCCAACGGACGATGACTACACGGAGCTGACAAGGCAATTGGATTCTTTTGAGGAGAGTCTGGCAAGAGGCAGAAGTCCTTTTGAAGTCTCCAGTATTGAATATCAAAGCGTGGTTGAACGTGATAGTTATTCGGTTCTTCCTTTCAGGATGAGCATTCAAAGTTCACCGGAGAATTTTACGAAATTTTTGCACATGGTGGAAAATTCCGGCGTGATTGACGGACAAACAAGGCTTATGAGTGTTTCCTCTATCAGATTAAGTTTTAGAGGATCACCCGTGGCCGGAAGCCCCGCGGATATAATCACCTTTACTGTTCAAGTAAATGCCTATTTTAGAAAATAATGCCTCAAGAAGATACAACACAACAAGCAACTCAGCCGGCTCAAGCTCAACCGGCTCAGGTAGCCGCTCAACCGGCTGAACAACCGGCTGAACAACCGGTCGAAAAAGCCGATCTTGAAGATAAGTTAAAACAGCTCCAGAACAGCATCCTGTCCGCGAATGTTCCACAAATGGTA
>PXEC01000136.1 GCA_003566255.1 Candidatus Peregrinibacteria bacterium
AAAGGAAGAGAAAGCAAAGATCGACCCATCCCGGGAAACCTCCGTCTTCATCTCCCCCGACAGCAGAGACATCCACTCCGTAGCAACCGCCATGGAAACAGCAACTGCCATCAGGAGAAAGGGTATAAAGGCAGAGGTTGACTTCGTGGAGCGAAGCCTCAAATCCCGCATGAAATACGCCGGCAAAAAAAACTTCACCCACGTCATCATATTTAACACCGAAGCCGAAAAAATTGCAGAAGAGACAGGGGAACCAGAATCAACCATAAGAACCGTCCCCCCGGTTTATTCGGTTTACCTAAAAGACATGAAAACCGGCGAACAGATAGAGACAACCTCCAAACAGGTAATGGTCTATATAACAAAAACCCCGTAACTGTTCAGGGGTATGTGGCTGTAGCGTAAAGAGGCGTGGCAAGAGCAACCTCGGGGACGGTTCGAGCGTACCCGTAGCGAAGCGAAGGGCCGAACGAAGTGAGGGAATACGATGGAACCGTCCCCGTGGTTGTGGGGTAACTAATTAGCACAAAGCTCAATCGTTACCCCACTGAATAGTTACTACGCCGTAAATCCGCTTACCTTGCACCATCAACATATGGTTGGTATAATGATAATAAACGCATAGGTGACGCAGTATTCTAGTTAGGGTCACTGTCTCTGAAAACGGGCCTAAAAATCCGTTGCGGGCACATCAATGAAGTCCCTGGTGCTGGCTGCCGACGCCCAGTCGGGGGTTGGTGCTGGGGGTTAAGGAGTTGGGGCGATCTACAAAGGCATGTAGGCGTTGACCCTAACTCCGCGGAGACCCAACTTCGTGGTGGATTGCTGTAGTGGCAAAAGATTACGGCTTGGGATGAACCTGCATGCGGTGAAAGCTGTGTGCAGCGTAGCCTGCCTTGAGTGGAGTCTGGCGGAGGCAGCTTTAAGCTGTTTAAACCTTCTCTGCAAAAGAGGCTAGGAGGCAGACCGGCTCTATTGAGGAAATCTCCTAGACTGTTTCCTTAAGGAAGGTATCACCGGGATTAAAGTGCGAGCTAAGTGGTAATCCAGCTCCGCCCTTAGGCAACGGGGCGGCGTAATCTTAAAAGGAAACTGCCTGCACGGCGACGGCGGGTGATTATGCGGGAAAGCCTGCTGGACCTAAGCCGCAAAGTTTACCGTGGATACCGTCACCTATGCTCATTTTTATTTTTGAATAGGAATTATTAACCGGGGTGGATACCGCATGGTTTTAAAGAAAAAAGACACCACATTCGCATGGATCATGCGCATGACATTCGGAACTTTTGTTCTCGCACTAATATTCGGCGTTTTAACCCAGACTATTTTTCAGAAAGACCTTTTACTTATAACTTCACTTATATTATTATTAATAGTGGTTTTAATAGGTGTCATCTTTGACACCATAGGCACGGCTGCCGCCGCCGCTACCTTACCGCCCTTAAATGCCAAAGCGGCGCGGAGGGAAGAAGGGGCAAAAAAGGCCGTGGAGCTTGTAAAAAACGCAGACAGGGTAGCAAACTTTTGCAATGATGTTGTCGGTGATATCACCGGAGTAATAAGCGGGGGGATAGCCGCCGTTATAATCTATAACCTCTTTGCCCACAGCCCCGGTGATGATTTCTATCCCCGCATCATCCTGACTGCAATAGTAGCCGCCCTCACAGTTGGCGGCAAAGCCTGGGGCAAGTATCTCGCCCTGCGCAACTCAACGGAGATACTCTTAAAAATAGGGTACATTCTGACCCGCTTTGAGAAGTTAAAACGAATAAAGAAAAAGAAGTAATTAAGGTGTCCGGGGAGACTGATTAATGACAAAGATTCTTGACAACATAAACAGCCCGAAAGACCTGAAAAAACTAAAGTTAAACGAACTTAATGAACTTTCCGGCGAAATTCGCAAATACCTTGTGGAAAGCGTCTCCAGAACAGGCGGTCACCTGGCATCAAGCCTTGGTGCAGTGGAGCTCACCGTAGCGCTTCACTACACTTACCGCTGCCCGTCAGATAAAATAATCTGGGATGTAGGGCACCAGTCATACGCCCATAAACTGCTCACCGGCAGAAAAGACTGCTTCCACACCCTGCGCTGCATAGACGGAATAAGCGGTTTCCCCAAGCCCCACGAAAGCGAATACGACGCGTTCGGCACCGGGCACAGCAGCACATCAATATCCGCCGCAGTTGGTCTCGGCGAGGCCCGTAAGCTCAACAGTAAAAAATACAAAGTAGTAGCCGTAATCGGCGACGGAGCCCTCACCGGCGGTATGGCCTATGAAGCCCTTAACCATGCCGGCTCAATGGAAGAGGATATTACGGTAGTCTTAAACGATAACAACATGTCCATCGGGCGAAACGTGGGAGGGATGTCCGCCTACTTAAACCGCATTCGGACAAGCCCCCGCTACATCCGCCTAAAGGAAAAAGTAACAAACCTTTTGGAAAAAATCCCCATCATAGGGCCTGCCATATCCAAGTTCACATCCCGTATAAAACTTGGTTTCAAATACTTCTTAGTCCCCGGCGTCCTCTTTGAAGAGCTGGGATTCACATACTTAGGCCCCGTTGACGGGCATAACATGGAAGCATTAACCAAAGTATTTCAGCGTGCCCGCATAATGAAAGGCCCCGTACTGGTTCATGTAAATACCTTAAAAGGCAAGGGCTACCGTTATGCCGAAGAAGAACCTTCCCAGTTTCACGGAGTAGGCCCCTTTAACCATGAAAACGGATACATAGAGACCGCCCCCGTCAAAATACCGTCTTACACAGAAGTCTTTGGCCAAACACTCATAGAGCTTGCCTCAGAAGACCCGCGCATTGTTGCCATAACTGCAGCAATGGCATCGGGAACCGGACTGGATAAATTTGCCCGGAAATTTCCCAAGCGCTTCTATGACGTGGGAATTGCCGAACAACATGCCGTCACCATGGCCGGAGGCCTTGCCGCCGGCGGTATGAAACCCGTTGCCGCCATTTACAGCACCTTTTTGCAACGCGCCTACGATCAGACCCTCCACGACCTGGGAGTTCAGAAACTCCCCGTCATCCTTGCCCTTGACCGTGCCGGTATAGTAGGCAGTGATGGCGAAACCCACCAGGGAGTATTCGATATATCCTACCTGCGCCACATCCCCAACCTGGCACTTATGGCACCAAAAGACGAAAACGAGCTTCGTTGCATGCTCAAAACCGCCGTAGATTATGAAGAAGGCCCCGTAGCCATCCGTTACCCCCGCGCCGAAGGTGAAAACGGAGAAGAGGCCACCTCCAACCCGATACCCTGGGGAAAGAGCGAACTATTAAGGGACGGAGAAGATGTTCTTATCATCGCCGCAGGCACCATGGTAAAGCCCGCCCTTGAAGTCGCGGAAAAACTCGCAAACCCGGAGGAAGACCCTCCCGAATCTGCCATCGCC
>PXEC01000042.1 GCA_003566255.1 Candidatus Peregrinibacteria bacterium
CGTCTGCCAGCATGGCCAGGACATGCTCAACCGCGACTCGTGTGTTCCGAACCGTCGGTTTGCCTGTGTAGGTTTTGCTGTCGGTCTGAATGCGGGCTGTCAATTGATCTGCTTCCATATCTTGAATATATCACCTAAACGCCGGTCATTGTGCTAGTATCGCGTCCGTTTTTTGCCAGGCACGGCGAGTCCCGAGGGGGCAGCGGAATACCGGGGGCGCGGCCCGGCGGCGCGGGAGCAGAGCCGGAATAGCCGCGCCTGTACCCGTGCCTGGGGCACCTGCGGGTGGTTCGGGCACGGGCCGGTATGGAGCGCGGGGGAGACTTCCCCGCCGGTCTGTTGCTCAGCTGTTGCAAGACCTGGAGGCGGCTTAGTTTTTCCTCGTTACAGCCAGTAGAAGCCGACGCTCGGCTTCTTTCGCATCCAGCCGTTCTTGCTTAGGCAACGACTACCTCTACGCTGCTGGTAGATATTCTTTTGCTGAGAAACTGTCTCCGTTCCTCCGGATCCAAGGTTTCCAGGTACAGATCAACTGCTTCCTTTATGTTCTCCATTGCCTCTTCGTAGTTTCTCCCTTGTGAGAAACAGCCAGGAAGCTCTGGAGAATACGCAAAGCACCCGGCGTCGTCTTGCTCAATGACAATACTGACTTTGTAATTCACCGTGCACCTCTTGTTTGGAGCATACCACAATTCCGGTGTTCAGGTCTTGCTTAGGTGTTGTCTGTGTACCACCCGTAAGTTCGCCGGATCCCCGAGGGGGGAGCGGAATACCGGGGGCGCGGCCCGGCGGCGCGGGAGCAGAGCCGGATCAGCCGCGCCTGTACCCGGGCCTGGGGCGGGCTTTCGCAGGCTTGGATGCCGTAGGTAGGCTTGACTCAGCACGTTTGCTCCAGGCAACGGCGCCCTCATCAAAACGACATATGGAAGATCTGCAAGCGCTGTCCCTGATGCGTGTTCTTAAGGTCAAAAAAGTCTCTGTCACTTGTGATAATAGTTGTTTGGCGGTTGATTGCCATTGCGGCGATCAAACAGTCCATTTGCATTTTTCTGATTGCGTTCTTGTCTCGCTGCCGTTTTAGCTGGACCCAATCCAACAACAAATAGTGGGCCAGTCTCCATTCCGCATGGTCCGGAACCGCCGGGTCTTGCGATAAAAGCTGATGTAAAGTCTTGCGTTTATGGTCGGCAAGGCGGAAGTTCCTTGCGCATTCAACAAGGGAGACTATGTTGTGCTGAATGGTATATTTTCTAAGTGCCAACCGGATATAGCGCCTGTTTTCCTTATCCTTCTTCTGATCAAAGACAAACCTTGGCAAGAGGTTCGTATCAACGAAGGCATTCATTCCAATTAAGCATCGTTCCCAGAATTGCTTCGTGTACTAGCTTCCTCGCCTTGCAGGCGGCTTAATTTTTCTTCTACGGCAATCTCATCCCGCAGGATGCGCGCGATTGTACGATCAATGTACTTGAGATCTACCTCGTTAAGCTGCGCAATTCGTTCAACGAGCTCGGCCGGAACTTGGATAGTCACTGTATTACCTTTTCGTGCCTTGCCCATAGTGTTCCTCCTGCCTTTATTGTAGCCCGTTTGCGGTCGCTGAACAATCTCTTCATTGTGCATATGTACCGGCGGCGGAATACCGGGGGCGCGGCCCGGCGACGCGGGAGCAGAGCCGGAATAGCCGCGCCTGTATCCGAGCGCGGGCCGGTATGGAGCGCGGGGGAGACTTCACCCATCCTCATGACCGGGTGGGGTTACGGGTATTCCTACCCGTTCAATGTGAGCACGCAGCTGTTCATGTATGTCCGGGCCCATGATTACGATATCGACACTCCAGGGAAAGAGTTCGTCTTCCAGGGTCTCTTGCCAGGCGGCGGCATCGGCCCGGGTCAGGTTGGTGCCGTACACAGCCAGGTCGATGTCCGACCCTTCACGGTGGGTACCTTTGGCGCGGCTTCCAAAGAGCAGTACGCGATCTACGCGTGAATCACGTGAGACCGCAGTGATAATGGCCTGGCGCATGGCAGAGCTCAGCGCCGCCTGACCTGTCATGCCTTATGCCTCCCCGGCGCGTCTACGACCAAGGTCTTGCGACAGGCGCCGGAGAGGAGCGCCGTAACTGCTGCGAATGTCGTGCTCCAGTGTTTCTGCAATGGTGTCGCTGTAGATATGGGCACCCTCGTTGCGGGCTCGGTGCATGGCAGCCCACAGTTCCCCGTCCTGAATGAGTCCCTCAGAAAAGGCCAGGCGCAGCACAGTTCTGGGGCCCACCACGTCGTCGTAGCCCTGGTGCTTCAAGTAGTCTTGCAGCGTCTTCCAGGCAAGCTCGTAGGCCAACTCAAAGGCCTTTACAATGCCTTGGCGCTCGAGCTTGCCTGGCCCACGCTCGGCGGTCTGGGCCAATGCCTCTTCAAGGTTATTTACGGCCCTGAGGAAGTTGGCATACCGCTGCTCCCAGCGGATGTCTGGATTACTCTTGTGTTGCGACACTATGTGCTCTCTTTCATATTCATATGCAGCTGCACGGGTATCGATTGCCGCCACGAGCTGCTGGATCTCGTCTACCGCGCGTGGCTATCCAATCTACCGCGCGTGGCTATCGAACATGCTTTCGTTCATCGAGCCAGTTCCGCCGTGATTGCCTGCCCTCGCGGGAGGGAATGCCAAACACGATAGCTTCCACTGAAATATCTTCATCCAGGTCAGGCCAACGAATACCATCACCATTACCGATAAACCGCCAGTGCTCACGCTCCGCAACCTGCGCATGAAGAAGCCTGGGATACCACTCCAAGGGAATACTAACGCTCCGGCCATCCAGCAAGTCCACCGTCAATGTGTCGTCGGTAATCTTTAGGCTTGCCGCATGCGGTGCATCTACTCTCTTCGGTAAAGGACTCATACCACGCCCTTTCTACATCCCTTTATGTTTTCTTGCGACCGACTCAATATCTCGAAGTTCACTCCGCGCGAAACCTGAACTCCGCGCCAGCACTACAGGATCCAGCCAAAACTTGGCGGCACAGCGGTCTCTTTAAACATGAACATGAACGGGCTCTCTCCGGGCCGCTGCTGGGCCGCTGCTGGGCCGCTGCCGGGAGGGCGTCGGGGAAGGTGCGCTCGTGACCGGTGCTCCGGGCGCGGTGGTGCGACGTGGCGCCTCACCCTGCCCGATATAACTGGAGGGAATACACAGGCACCAACGTTACGCACGTGGTTAGGATTGCGTATTTCCACCAGTAATATCAGTTCTTGGGTTCGTGGGGCGCGGATTCGTGCCTGTTTTGGGTGGTTTTAGGTGGTTTCAGGTGGTTTCGGACCCATTTATCTCACGCTGCTTGATATAACTGGAGGGAATACGCGGGCACCAACGTTACGCACGTGGTTAGGATTGC
>PXEC01000034.1 GCA_003566255.1 Candidatus Peregrinibacteria bacterium
AAAGTTTAAATGGCAAAAATGCTATCAAACCTCCAATAATTCCCATTACGTAAAACAGTGCGGGGAAAAATACTATTCCCACAACTCCCGCCAGTACTCCTGTAAGTTCTGTGGCCCCAAGGTTAACTGTAACATCGCCACCGATCAGGCTGATAAGAAATCCCAAAACTCCAACCAATGCTCCAAGTGAAAATGAAACAAAAGCATAAAATTTGAGGAATGAACCAAACTTCATGTGAAGTAATTTTTTTTCTTCCATAGAATTGAGGTTAAATTTTAGAGGTCTTTTTTAGAGTCTATTATTTTTTTGTTTTTCATACAATCTTTTTGTGTTTTTTTCGTGTTTTCTGTATATTTTTATTAGATTTATATTTTAACTTTTTCCAATGCTGTCTATCAAAAATTTTTCTGCCAGAAGTTTTGTTTATTCCATTTTGATCGTGTCTGTTTTTGTTTTTTTGTCAGGGTGTAACGACACGGATCCGGTTGTTGAAGTAGATGAGGTTGATGAGTTTGATGAAGTTGATCCTTATGATTTTGAAGTCAATGATTTTGAGTATTTCGAACCCGAAGACGAAGAAGAATTTGCTTCCGTTGAATTAAATATTCTGGATGAAGAACTTTACGCAAGCCACGGATGTGAAAATTTGAGTGTAGATGTCGAAATAAAAAATACGGGGGACATTCCTATAGATTACCTTAAAACCGGGTCTAATAATCCGCATTATGTTTTTATGGGTGTTTTGGATGGAGAAGTTTTTTCGATTTATCCGGATTCCCAATTTGATGATGAAGAAGAGATTCCCGTGGGATACTATTATGGGTTCAGAAATTTTGGAGTTTTAAATCCGGGTGAAAAGGAAACGGTCAGGTTTGGTCTTAGTGGGAATGTTAGGTCCGGGCCCATGGGAACCGGAGGGTCAACGCATATTTTTTGCAGGGGTGATAATGAAGACAACGTGGACACAACACATTCTTTCTTAATAGAGTTTGGAAATGTAAGAGAGGATGACAGAATGATGTGGGTGGGGTCTGATTATGATTTTGAAAATAGATCAAAATCCAATGAGATAGAAGTTTATGTAGCGTCTTGTGTTTGTGATCTTAGTTCTGACTCTGTTCCTGATCCATTGTAGTACTTTTAGAAGGATTCATTGTCATGGCTTATAAATATCAAAAAAAACCTCCCCACTTTAGTAGCGAGGTTTTTTTCGAATCGGTACTGTCGAAACGATCTACTTACCTTTGAGGAGAGGAAGGCCTGTCCTTTTGTTCTCCACAACGGTTTTTCCTGCCGGTAGTTCATCAAGAGCTCCGGGTTTCACCTCTCTGGCGAAATAGTAAATGGTTTGCTTCCTGCCTCCTCTAAGAGTCACATCCTTTGAGTGGAGGTAGTAAGTCTGGCCTTTACTGTTCTTGTGAGAATACGCCATGTTTACAAGGTTAATGGATTTTACTGAAGGCTATCAGATTGAACAATCAATAGTCAAGCGATTTCCCTTTTTGTTATGCGATTAATACTCCATTTCACCGTATTCGTCCTCTTCTTTCCCGTAAAAATCACAGGCGCACCCGCACTCCGGCTTGCCACATCCCTCACATTGCATGCAGTGTGATCCGCATTCGCAAAAATCAGACATATAAAGGGAGTTAATCAATAAGCGCTAGAATTATTATCTTTTTATTGCGAAAATCAATAGAAAATTTGTGATATAATGAGCTTATGGAAGTGGAAAATGAAATATTTGATGAAATTGTTGATGATGTATGGAGAAAAATCCCCAGGCATTTTCAGGAAGAGATTGAAAATGTGGGGATTGTTGTGGAGGACTCGCCGAATAAATGTAATCTTGGGGAGACGAAAAGGGGGGGGCTTCTTCTAGGACTTTTTGAGGGTTATCCCAAAACCGAGCCGGGCGCGACGTATTTTGGGGTTCAGCCTTCAAAAATCACTCTTTTTCGGGATTCGATAAAAAAAGTCAGCAGGGACATGAGGGATCTTAAGGTTACGATTCATGTTGTTTTGATGCATGAAGTGGCGCATTACTTCGGGTATAACGATGAGCATCTGTGTGTCATGGACAGAAAATTGGAGAAAAAGTTATTAAAAGAGTACGAAAATGACTTATGAAATTCACGAACATACCGCGGATGTGAGAGTTAAGGGGCATGCTCCCACTTTGGAGGAGTTATTTTGCGAAATGGCTGAGGGAATGATGAGTTTTGCCGGAGGAAAGGAAAAAACGGAGGATGTGAATATACAACTTCGTGAGGTTAAGGCTTCTTCTCCCGATGAAACGGCTTTGCTTGTGGATTTTCTTAACGAGATTTTGTCGCTTTCGCATATAAACAAGGAAACTTACGGGAATATAAAGATAAATAAATTGGAGAGGGGTGAGGATGTTGTTGAGATTGAGGCTGATCTTGAGGGAGTTGAAGTTTCTGAGTTTGAAGAGGATATAAAAGCCGTGACTTATCACGAGGCGGAGGTCAAAAAGAACGATAAAGGAGAATGGGAGGCAAGTCTGATTTTCGATATATAAAATCCGTAACCCGATTTTGCAATGGACAAAAAAAATCTTGAAAAAATAAATGACCGGCTTTGGGAGATCCCCAAGACTTACCGAGAGGATATGCGTGTTCCGGCGAGAGTTTACGCTTCTGAAAAAATGCTGGACGATATTTGCGGTGACAGGTCTTTGGACCAGCTTGTTAATGTCGCCACTTTGCCGGGGATACAGGGTTATGCTTTGGCGATGCCGGATATACACGAAGGGTACGGCTTTCCGATAGGAGGAGTCGCGGCTTTTGATCTGGATGAAGGGGTAATTTCTCCCGGGGGTATCGGATATGATATCAACTGCCTTCACCCTGACACCAATATCTTATTACCGTTCGGGGCCAATATTTCCGTTAAAAATTTCCCCAAGGCGCGGCGGCAAGGGGTTGAATTATTGAATAAAAAAAAGAAAAAATTATTTACTTCAAAAGTGTCGTTGTGGCTTAAGAAAAAAGAAAATCACATTTATGAGATTCATACAAAATGCGGATTTTCGTTGAGGACGACCGGAGATCATCCAATCTTTGCGGGAGAAAAAATGATTGAGGCGTCCAAATTAAAAAAAGGAGATAAAATTGTTATCAATTCGTTCAGTGGGGTAAAATTCGATGTGCCCGGCGACTCAAAATTGGTTGATCGTGAGAAAATTATTCGGGCGTTGAGTACACTTGGTTTTGAAAACAACGGCAGTCGTTACGGCCAGATTATCAAATGGTTTAGGGAGCGTGATTTTTTGAATCTTAAATTAAATTCGCCTGCCGTTCCGTATCTTGTTAAAATCGTCGGGTTTCTTTTTGGCGATGGGTACATGAATTTTGTCGGCAGC
>PXEC01000176.1 GCA_003566255.1 Candidatus Peregrinibacteria bacterium
CTAAAAACGGCTGTGCCATGCGGTTTCCCACGGGGCACCGGCGGACGGCTTTCTCCAGCGAAAAGCCTGCCTTGACCTCGCGAAAACCGCCCCGCCAAGGCGGGGACCAAGCCGTTTTTCGCTCGGACATGCCCCTTTGGGGAAGCCGTATAGCACGGACGCTTTCAGCCTGGTAAAAAATTATGAAGCTTTTCATAAACTGCCGGTTGACGCCCGCCGAAAATAACATATTCTATCAGCATGAGAACTTCACGAAACAACGGCCCAAAAACCGTCATCGACAAAACCGTGATATTCATAATCGGGAGTAGCCTGATAACCTTCATCATAATAGCCAAACTTTTTCAGCTACAAGTCCTTTCGCATGATCACTATTCCAGAATAGCACAAGCCTCCCAGTACGGATTCACCGAACTCCCCGCACAAAGAGGCGAAATTCTAATAAAAGACTACCATTCCGGAGAAGAATTCCCCATCGCTACAAACACAACCTTAAACCTGTTATTCGCGGATCCGACAATGATAAAAGACCCCGGATACGTGGCAGCAAAAATCGCGCCCCTTATCTTCAATCTGGAAGAGGAAAGAGCCGCGGATGAAGAAAGAAGAAACAAACTTGCAAGAAACCTGGCACCTGAACTTTCACAGGAAGAGATAAAAGAACTTTTGCGCCCCTTAAACGATGAAGAACTGGAACGAAACTTCAGAAAAGACCTTGAAACGAAAATAGGCCAAAGACAACGCCCCCGAGTCCTGATAAAAACAGCCACCACTGATGAAATGTTGAACACGGTAAAATCCATGAACTTGACCGGAATAGAGATCGCGGACACAAATATCTACGCGCATCCTCCACAAATAACCAACGCTTCAAGGACGGCATCCCAACTCTCTCCGGTAATACAAATCCCAGAATCACAACTTGAAAATACACTTAAAGGAATTAACAGATACGTGGTTTTGCGAAGAAGACTGGATCCGGACATTTCGGACAAAATAAGAGACTTGATGAGAGACGACCCGGAAAAAATGCTTAGAGGCCTGGGGATGACGGAAGAAAATTTCAGATTTTATCCCGAAGAAAGCCTCGCGGCCAATGTGATAGGATATGTAAATAGAGAAGGAGTCGGGCAATACGGGATCGAGAGGACTTTCAACACAAGACTGAGCGGAACCCCCGGAAAACTTCAGACAAAAAGAGACTCAATAGGAAGACAGATCACAGTTGGCGAAAGCAAGCTGGAATCAGCGATAAACGGTGATGACGTAGTTTTGACAATAGACAGATCAATCCAGTTGAACGTTGAAAGGATTTTGGCAGACGCAGTCAGAGAACACAGAGCGGACAGTGGGCAGATTCTGGTGATGAATCCTCAAACCGGAGCAATAGTCGCGATGGCACATTTCCCAAGTTTCGATCCAAACAGATACGGCGACGTCTTCAAAAAAATAGAAATAAGACTCACAAGAGACGAAATAGACAGACTTGAATCAACTCCAAATGAAGGAATTTATTACTATCGCCACGACACAATAGCCGAAGACAAATTCATGATTTTCAAAGAAGTGGACGAAAACGGGACCACCCGCTACTTCCGCTATGAAAATTACTTCGGCCCCGAGGTATATCACAACAAAATAATTTCATGGCCGTATGAACCGGGATCCGTCTTTAAGACCATCGCGATGGCGGCCGCAATAGACGACGGCAGTATAACACCCCAAACTACCTATAACGACACCGGCCCGATAGGCGTAGACTTCAACGTGTACACGCAAAAACACGACTTTCACATAAGAAACGCCCTGGACAGATATTTCGGGTTGATAAACATGCAAACGGTTCTGGCGGAATCCCTCAACACGGGGATGACTTTCATCGCAAAAAAAATGGGCGCGCCTTTGTTTTACAGCTACATGAAAAAATTCGGATTCCTGGACAGAACGGATATAGAACTGGACGGAGAATCGGGGGGACAAGTACAGCATTTCGATAAATGGACGGAATCCATGCTCGCGACAGCAGCTTTCGGACAAGGAATAACAAGCACCACCATACAAATGGCAAACGCATACAGCGCGATAGCCAACGGAGGAGTTTTGATGCAACCTTACATAGTAGATGAAATAAGACATGGCAACAAAACCGTGACAAAAACCGACCCCAGGCAAATAAGAAGAGTCATTTCAGAAGACACAGCCTCAAAAATGACAGCCATGCTGATACAAACAATGGAAGTGGATATGGCATACAAAGCCCGATTGGACACGCACAAACTGGCCGGAAAAACAGGAACATCCCAAACATACAGACACGGACGAGCTTTAACGGGAGCCGGAACAACTCTGGCAAGCATCGCGGGATTCGGCCCGATAAACGATCCCAAATTCGTAATAGTGGTAAAACTTGACTATCCGCGTTCAAGCGTATGGGGATCCGAAACGGCGGCCCCCACCTTCAGTCAGGTGGCACAGTACCTTTTCAACTATTACAACATTCCTCCGGATAAATAAAATTCAATGTTAAAAATATCAGATCTTCAAGCCCGAACGGCAAAAGAAAAACAGTCCATTCTTAAAGGAATAAATCTTTCGGTCAACCCGGGAGAAATACACGTGATAATGGGCCCCAACGGATCCGGGAAAAGCACATTATGCAAAACATTGATGGGCCATCCCAGATACGAAGTAACCGGTGGAACCGCGAAGTTCAGCGGAAAAAACATTCTTAAAATATCCCCTGACAAAAGAGCAAAACTCGGGATCTTCCTTGGTTTTCAAAATCCGGTGGAAATTCCCGGAGTAACGCTCGGCGGATTTTTAAGGATTTCGAAAAACACAAGGACAAAAGAGCCTTTGAATCCGGTAAAATTTTTCGGAGAAGTCGAAGAGACCGCAAAAAATCTGAAAATAAAATCCTCCTTCCTGGATCACTCCTTAAATGAAGGGGCTTCCGGAGGAGAAAAAAAACGGGCTGAAATTTTGCAAATGTCCGTCTTAAAGCCAAAACTTATAATTCTGGACGAAATAGATTCCGGCCTGGACATAGACGCTCTGAAAACGGTGGCAAAAGAGATCAACAGGTTTTTTAAAGAAAATTCTCCGGCAATAATCCTGGTCACGCACTATCAAAGAATTTTGCACCATATATCTCCGCATTTCGTTCACATCATGTCGGAGGGAAAAATAATAAAATCCGGAGGCGTAAAACTTGCGGAAAAACTGGAAAAAGAGGGCTACAAAAACTTTATCAAATAATATGGAACTCGGAAATCCGAAGGGTCTCACAAAAAAACTCGTGGAAGACATTTCCACAAGAAAAAACGAGCCCGAATGGATGCTGAATTACAGATTGGAAGCATTTGAAATATTCAAAAA
>PXEC01000163.1 GCA_003566255.1 Candidatus Peregrinibacteria bacterium
CAATAACGGCTCTCGCGATAGTATGGAGATTCTCTTTGAGTTTGGCGTCATCAAAAGAAACCTTACCAAAAATATTATGCATATTCGCATCCTTATCCACTCTCAGCTCAATTTTCCCCTTTTTAAGTTCTTCTATCGTTTTTGCGAATTCAGGCGTAACAGTTCCCGCTTTCGGACTTGGCATTAATCTTTTTTGCCCCAGTATTTTCGCAACTTTACCAAGAGATTTCATTTGATCCGGAGTCGCGACCGCAACATCAAAATCGGTCCATCCTTTTTCTATTTTCTTGACCAGATCTTCCGTTCCGGCTTCAACAGCTCCCGCCGCTTTAGCTTCTTTAATCCCATCCTCTCCCACAAACGCGACGACTTTTACATCTTTTCCCGTACCGTGAGGGAGGGTAACGCTTGTCCGTATGTTTTGATCCGCTTGTTTCGGATCAAGTCCAAGTTTGAAGTGGACTTCACAGCTTGCGTCAAATTTTGTTACGGAAGTTTTTTTAAGAAGCTCAATAGCCTCATCGACGCCGTAAGAATCTTTTGTAACAAGCTTCTTGGCATCTTGGTACTTTTTTCCTCTTTTAGACATGATTGATATGGTTAGGTGGTACAAACCCCGCGTAAAGGAAGCGGGTCCCACGAAATAAATATTTTCTAGCCTTCCACTTTTACCCCCATGCTTCGTGCTGTCCCCGCGATGATCTTTACCGCGGCGTCAACGTCATTGGCGCTTAGGTCAGCCATTTTGGTTTTGGCGATTTCCTCAAGCTGGGCCCTTGTTATCGTCCCGACTTTATCTTTATGCGGAACACCGGAACCTTTTTGTAAATTTATAGCTTTCTTTATCAAAACCGCCGCCGGCGGGCTCTTCAGTATAAAAGAAAAACTGCGGTCATCGTAAACAGTGATCTCAGCGGGGACGATAGTGTCACCCATTTCTTTCGTTTCATTATTGAACTGAGTGCAGAAATCCTGAATATTGAGACCATGAGGCCCAAGAGCGGTACCTACCGGAGGAGCCGGATTGGCTTTTCCCGCGGGAACCTGCAATTTTATAACTGTTTTTACTTCTTTAGCCATCTGAAATTTGATTAGAATAAAATAATTAAGCGAGCGCGTAACGAGGGCATTCTAGTGTTTTTTCGGTACAAGTCAAGTTTTCGCTACGGGATTCAGCCTATTTCCCACTCCAAAAGTTGTATGAGGTTTTTTATCTGAGAATGGTATTCATGAGGATAAGAGAAGGCGTAAATCAAGCCTCCTATCCTGACAGTTAAAAAGGCGACCCCCGTCCTCCTGGAATCATTTTTATAAAAAGAGCTTACTCCGAATTCATTGGTCTCGTTTATCTGAACCCCGACACCCTGTGACGCCTTGGATTTGAGAAGTTGATAGACATCTCTAACATTCGTGCTTATACCAACACGAAAAACATAAACCTTCGCCAAAAATTGGTCTTCCGTACGTATTGCGAACTTATCCGTTTTTACGTCATCAAGATCATCAACCGCGACTGTTTTAAAAAGAAGACCGTCATGGTCCTCGGGCTCTATATATCCACCAACAAATCCGGCGCTTTTTATCTGTTCTTCCCTCAGCAAAACACTTCCCACCGGACTTGAGCCTTGAACACTGGCGGCGTAGCTTAAATCTTCAAAGTCCGAAGGCCCGGATGAGGGGGATGAAGGAGTCGGAGGTAAAAAATGTGAATCAAAATCATCATCAACCGGAATTTCTTCTTCCTTGGGCTTTTCCAGATCGGAACCGAAGAATACGGGAGCCCCTTCACTGTCCACTTTTAAACTGTCCGGAAGAAGCACCGACAGTTCCCCGGAAGAATCTTTACCCAAATTCGGCAAATACTCATCTACCAGGATCTGCCCCATAACAACTATCACCACAATTGTCAGCAGAATGGTGAAAATCGTAAATTTTCTCATAAAAGCGGAAATTACTTCCACCCAAGCTTAAAATAAAAACAAAAAAAATGCAAGAAATCACGACTACCCGCAATCCTATTTCTTTTTAACCTGGGTAAATTCAAGCTCAACGGGTGTTTCCCTTCCAAAGATTGTTATCAGGACTTTAACTTTTCCTTTATCTTCATCTATCGAACTTATCAATCCGTCGTAGTTGGCGAACGGCCCGTCAAGAACGGTAACATTATCCCCGACACTGAAATCAATTTTAAATTTGGGCTCGGCCTGCCCCATGTGCTTCTTTATGAGCTTCCATTCCTCCGGATCAACCGGAACGGGAATGGTCCCGGAGCCAACAAAACCGGTGACATTCGGAGTATTTCTGACAACGTACCAACTGTCATCGGTCACTATCATATCGACGAGAACATAGCCCGGGAAAATTCTCTTTTCTTCCGTGACAGGTTGGCCTTTTTTAATGACTATCTGAGTTTCCTTTGGAACAACCACATCGAAAATCAAATCCTGCATCCCCAGAGATTCTATACGTTGCATAAGCGCTTCACGCACCGCGTCCTCATAACCGGAGTAAGTGTGTATAACATACCAATGCCTGCCTGTTCCTTCGACCTGCCTACTCATTTAATTAGATTAATGTTGTGATTACATAGCCGTAGAGTTTTGTGAACAAAAAGTCCATAAAGCCCAAAAATACAGCGACAATTACACAAAATATAAGAACTATAACAGTCAAGCGGATAGCCTGATTTTTAGTGGGCCAAACCACTTTTGTAAGTTCTTGAAAGTTAGTTTTCAGATATTTTGTAAGAGCTTCTTTCATGAATAATTTTGTTAATGAGCTTACCTCTAAAAAGAGCACTCTTCCTTCAAGCAGGGAGAATATAACATCACCTGAAAGAAAAAAGCAAGCACATATTCATTCAAGCTTGAGAGAATTGTATAAATCTGGTAAAATAACAAGAGGATGTAATGAATAAAAACAAAAACACAAAAAAATGAATTCACGGATGAGGTTTTTATTGAGATTTTCACTGGTGATGCTGGCGATAGCCGGTCTAACACGGGTAGGAGGTACCGAAGTTTTTGCGCAACACTTGCCGATACCGGACGCGGCAAAAGATATATTTGGGAGACATGTCCCGACGCCGCCGGACGTGCCCGGACAGGAAGTGGTGGAAAGACTTGTTTTCAGAGGATTGCGATACGTCAAGATCCTCGTGGCCATCGTCGGTATTCTGTATATATCGCTCATGGGCTACACCCTCGTCACGAAAGGGGATAACGAAGAGGAAATTTCAAGGGCGAAAAGAGGATTGGTCTACAGCATAATCGCATTCATGATGATAAGCATGTCGGAAGAATTCGGCAGGATGTTTGACATGAAGGAAACAACGATAATCGGAACACCGCGAGACCTCCTGGAAAGAGA
>PXEC01000073.1 GCA_003566255.1 Candidatus Peregrinibacteria bacterium
CCAACTCTTAAATGTCCTTATCGCGTCTTGAGCCGCCAACAACCAAGAGTCCGAAATTTTTTGCTGTCTCTTCATCCAGCCCCCAAGGTAATTCATTATCGCGTCCATATAGCAAATCACCTGCGTCGCGTAGTGAGCTTGCGCGTAACGCCAAGTCAGAATATCTCTGGGGAGATTGCCTATGTGCTCAAGCAAGGCCAAAAGATTGTTAATGGAGTTCAAGAAATCCTTAACATCAAGTGACAACTTGTCGCAGATCGTTCGCGTGGCTTCATTCTCGTTACAATTCCAGATCACAAATCTGTCATTTAGTTGAGCTTCCAGACTGACCGCAAGATTTTTCCACAACATCGCGTACCTTTCCAATTCACCTTTTGGAATGGAAGGGATCTTCATGACAACTTCTCTTCCCTCGATTTGAACAAAAGGGAGTTGCCCCACGGCAGCAAGGAACCCGCTCATGTTTTGCCATACCGTTCTGGCATCGGCGTCGCCCCGCGCGGGGTCAACAAGAACATCATCCATTGCGGTGCCGTATCGCGAAAGCGCGTCGCCCCAGGGACTAAAATCCGGAATAATGAGGTAAAGATCCGGAAGATTCATAAGTTTGTTGTAGATTTCATCGGTCTGATTATCCATCCAGTTCGTTATCACCGAGGGGAATCCGGGGATTTTTACGTTAACTTTCGCGCCGGCGGAAATAGGGTGATTTGGGTCGGACCAATTTCCACCGAGATCTATGTCGGTTGTTCTGGCAGGAGTCCCATCGCCATCGGAAATTATGGTCGCCATTCCCGTAGCGGGATTAACAGAGGACCCCTTTGAAGCGGTTTTAGCTTTACTTATAGCGTCTCCCATTCTGTCCGCGGTAGCGTCCAGGGATCCACAAACGCCGGGAATACCTCCGGGCAGAGCGAAGGCCATGCAAGGAGAAGCGTGCCCCACACTCGGCCCTAAACAAGCAGCTATCCCCACTCCCATAGTCAGAGTCGGGGAAATATACATCCTAAAATCCGATGGAGTTGCAGAGGGAGTAAATGGAGGTAAAACAAAAGGAGGATAAGAGGTGACGGCAAGAAGGGGGAATCCGGGAACAGCGCCATCGGGAGCCAAAAAGGCATAGTTATAAGGTATCGGGGCACATCCACCGCCCCCGCATCTCAATCCGGCAATTGTCCCTTCAACAGCTCCGACTATCTGGTCTTCCAAGCTCGTGGCCTGACCTATCTGACCCATCGAAGAGCTCCCTTCAATCATATCCGAATATCCGCTGTAATTGCTGTCATAATGCATCTGATCCACCATTTGGTTAAGATCATATTGCATTGAATCCGGGATTTCTCCATTCTCAGGATCAACCCCGGCGGCGGCTTCAAAATCCATAAAATCTTCCCCTCTGGTGACTCCCGTGTCCAAAGTTCTGGTATCCAGATCATATCGGCGATAAGTTCGGGAGCTTGTTGCGTGCAAATAGGTCAGAATACCATCGGGATTTATCTCCGGTTTTATCTCTATGTCCAGATAAGGACCTGCGGAAGGCTGTGGATATTCAACAAAATCCTTCCCGACATCAAAATCTATCTGCGCTACTTGCTGAACCGTCATCACATAACGGATCCTTCTGCTTCCATTCGCGGGAACACTGATGTTTTCAATCACATGGGACCTAACGTTCATGCCGGTTTCCTGCCACTCAAGATCATCGGGACAATCGACGTCCATACATGTCAGGCTCTCAGTTTGTAACTCCAAAGAAGGAGGTGTTGTGTCCGAGAGAATAAGGTTGTTTATGGGGATATTGCCCGAATTGTTAAGAGTTATTATGAATTCGATTTGATCTCCCACTTGCAGAGTTCCGCCATCTATATCTCTGGCGGTTTTTGTCGAAGTAAGCAGATTACTGTCTTGCGGAAGGTGGATGAAGTTAAATGTCCTTGGGAACGTCAACGGGGGAACGGTACTGGACGCTATTTCCGGATTTGTAAGTATGAAATCTTGGAAATCGGTTGCGTCGTCCGCAAATCCTTCGGAGCCTTCTTCCGGTTGGTCGCTTTGCAAAACAAAACTCACGAAGTTATGCATATTCTCTTCCGTAGGCGTTTCCATCCCCGGATAGTGAACGAAAAGGTTGGAGGCCATATCTTCATCGGGATCCAGGCTATAGCCGAAATTCCAGGTGTTCCCCGGAGAACTCTCAATCCCCGCGCAAGCCCCGTCTACATTTTCGTTATAATGAACGGACACATTCCCGGAAGAATCACTTAAAACCACATCCTCGCATCCGTCCGCGTCCATATCCGCGACCATCATCTTGACTATTTTCCGATCGTCCAAAGAAAGCTCCAGAGGCTCTCTCACAAAATGACCGTTATTATTCATAAAAAGACTCACGCATTCTTCATCAGCGGTACAAGGAGCTTCAGTCCCGACCAAGAGGTCATCAAATCCGTTGTTGTTTACGTCTATCCGCATCATGCTTGTTATTCCGTTGCTGATATGGAGAACATATCCCCTGTCAACAAATCGTTGATTTGAGATCATGTTTTCCAAGAGCCTCACCATGCCGTTTTCGTACCCGATGAGAATGTCGTCAAACCCGTTTCCGTTAAAATCCATCGTTATAAGATAGTCAGGAGCGTCCTGACCGGTAAAAATCGGACTGCCCAGATCTTTTGAATATCCCGTGGCATCACTTACAAGATCTCCATCGACCTTAAGTCTCACAAGAGGATCCCCGAAAATAAGACCGGATTCCGAAGGATAGGGGATATGGGCTTCTCCCACGGAATTTCCCGCGGCGAAGAGAAGCATATGTTTATTGTCCCCATCAAATCCCAGACCGAACGTGTCCCTTGCATTTTCCAGAGAGCCGAAAGCAAATCCGGGTGCCTGCGCGGGACTTATCGTTTCCTCCGTATCAACAAAATAGACACCCATTGGATCATTTGAGGAAATCCCGGAAAAAGAAGACGCGAATCCATACTTTGAGGAGGACGTCACGGATTTAAGATAAATTCCCGGAGGAAAACTGTCTCTGGCATCGTCATGAGGAAGGGAAATTACATCTTTATTGAAGTTTTGTTTGAAAATTACAGAGAGAACAGGTGCACCCGCCCTTTCAACCGTCAAAACAAAATCTCCGGTCAACAGATTTTCGGAACGGGGTAAAGACAGCTCAAAAGCGGTGTCGTTCAGGGTGACCCGTCCGAACTTATCTATATGGACTTTGGTCGATTCGCCACTTCTGACAAAAACTCCATCGTCATTCATATCAAACTCGAAGGGAACGCCGCCCGGGGAAAGTTTCTTTACATATATTCCTTCTCTTTCTTCCGGATCTTCGTCATC
>PXEC01000172.1 GCA_003566255.1 Candidatus Peregrinibacteria bacterium
AACACCAGACAATACCGACAATACCGACAATACAATTTACTAACAAAAAATCATGAGAAAATTTCCTGAAGAATCAAAAGCGGGGGGAGGAGACAATCCGGACGCTGAAGAATCAAACGCGAGCGGGCGCGTAATACATCCCGACATGAACGCCGCAGAGGGCATGAGGATAGGACTGCTCAATTTTATCAACTCCGCCTCAGAAACAATAGAAGATATGAGGGTAAAGATAGATAAGGCCACCGACGAAGAGAAGAAGAAACTAAGAAAAGAGATAAAGGATTTGGAGAGGAGGAGACTGGAAGCGGTAGAATGTTTAATGAAAGAGAGAGTGAAAATAGGAAATAAGTTTGTAAGATTAGTTCACTTGAGCCCCGAGTTTTATGAAAGAGATCGAAAAGAAAAGACCCCAGAAAGACCTGCAAAGTGCCAAATAAGCGGAAGAATGGTAAATTTATGTAAAAATATGGAAAAAGCGAACGGCATGTTTGCGTTTTTAAAAGAAGATCTTGAGAAATTAAGGGAGAGAGAAGGGATTTTACAAGAACAATCGGATTCCGAGAGGTTGAGTTCCCTAGAGGAAATGTTAAAAATACAGATAGAAAAAGACAGGATAATACACGGACTAAGCAGTATAGGAGTGAATACGGAAATAGGAGTCATTTCGTTGATGTATTTGGGTATTTTAAATGAAGCAATAAATGCTTATGAAAGTCCCGAAAGAAAAAATAGAAGAAAAGAATTAAGAGCCGCTGTTAAAGAAAGGGCGTTGGAGTTCGCGGATTCCAGAAGTATGGGGGACGCGGGACAGAGCAGGGTCATGGAAAAAATGATTGCAATCATAGCCGAATCCGCGGCCAAAGCCGGAAAGACTGATAAAGAAATAAAACCGAAAAAACCCGCGTAAGGCCCCGCTTGCCATCAAGTTTTTCTGGAGCCACCTGTCGGATTCGAACCGACGACCTACTGTTTACAAGACAGTTGCTCTACCAACTGAGCTAAGGTGGCTTTTGAACAAGCGGAATTCTATTCAAAAAAAACACCTATGTCAATTTTAAGTAAAGGGCTAATATATTCGCGAACGAATTAAAAGAAAACATGAGCGAACTGGAAGAAAAATGTAAAGAATTGTTTCCGGATATCAGGTTAAAAGAACCGCTTGAAAATCACTCCACATTTCGCATTGGAGGCCCCGCGGACTATTTTTATCAACTAAAGGATGAAGAAGAGTTTTCAAAGGTCTTGGATTTTTGCAGAAACCAAAAAATCCCGATATTGATCCTTGGCGGAGGCAGTAACGTCTTGTTCGATGACAAGGGTTTTCGGGGCATGGTTATCAAAATCGAAACCGAAAAAATAGAGTTCGATCTCAACAAAAATAAGGTAGTCGCGGACGCGGGGGTCCCAATTTCAAAATTACTCAGAGCCACAGTGCAAAATAAGTTAAGCGGTCTGGAAAAATGGATAGGCCTCCCCGGAAGCGTGGGAGGAGCGGTAAGGGGAAATGCCGGATGCAACGGATTGGAAACAAAAGATATTCTGATATCCGCAAAGATATTCGATCTAAAAGATTCAAAAATCAAGGAATTCAAAAACAAGGATTTGGATTTTTCGTACAGAAACAGCAAAATCAAAGAAAATCCGGAATTAATTGTTCTCAGCGCGACTTTTCAGCTCCAAAAAAGTGATGCCACGGAGGAGGAACAGAGAAAAATAATGATGGAAATTGCAAAAAATAGAGGGCAAAAGCAACCGTACGGCCTGACGGCGGGCTCATTTTTCAAAAATCCGTCCCCTGAGCAACCGGCCGGCAAATTGATAGAAGAGGCCGGATTGAAGGGGAAAGTCATCGGGGGCGCGGCGATTTCAGAAAAACACGGCAATTTTTTTATCAACAAAAACAACGCCACGGCAAAAGATATAATAGAACTGGCAAATCTCGCAAAACGGCAAGTACAAGCCAAATTCGGGATTGAATTAAAAGAGGAGGTCCAAATATTCACGGAAAAAAACGGCAAGACACTTGCGGAAAAACAAGCAATCTGATACAATTACTAGAGAATTAACCTAATCCTATGAATTCAAAAAGGAAAATTATCACAAAAGCGCTGATAGTCATGGCGCTAATGGTTGGGGCACTAGTTTTGCTCCCGAATTTAGTAGCTTTCGGGCTGACTCCCGCAGACAGACCGGACATAGCTCCCGGAGGAGAATTGAGGGAACTGATTTTAACGATTGTTAACTACTTCCTCGGCTTCCTGGGACTGATCGCCGTTATCATGGTGATTTACGGAGGTGTGACATACGTTATCTCAGCAGGTAACGATGAAGCTGTGGGAAAAGCAAAGAAGATTATTATGTACGCGCTTATCGGTATAGTAATAATCCTGTTGTCATTCGTGTTGGTAAATGCAGTTCTAAGAGCAGCAGAGTAGTAAAAAAAATAAAATTTTTAGACCGCTTAAGAGATCCGTCGGAGTTCACGTCAATGCGTGGATTCCTCGGGTCTCTTTGTTAAGTCTTAAAAAAGCCCCCGGTTTTTTTATCAACTGTCTAGTTAACAACCGTAAAAATCGGATCTTTTTTCAAGCTTTAGCCATTTCCTTCACTGGAAGCTCTTCTTCTTCCTCCTTCACAACAGAGGTATCGGCCTTTACCACTATTTTCTCCTTCAAAATTTCCACAATATCCTTCGCGTTGATTATCCTTTTATCATAGCGCGCAAGCCCCAAGATATCTCTGGCAACATACAGTTTTTTGAGGTTAAAATTTTCCGAATCAATACTGAAATCATAAACTTTGCCGATATGCGTTCCATCCTTTGACTCAACATTATTTTTATAAATACGGATATCCTGACTGATGAGCTCTTCGACTCTCAATATATCCCCGGCACTCACTATACTATCCGCGTCATTGATTATAACCGCGTCCCTCCAGGCCAGAATATCCATTGCGGCAACAACCATATTTCTGCCGGAATGGACCTCCAAGGCGCATATTTTGCCCGTTGCGGGATCAATCAGAACATCTTTAACGGTAGTTATCGGTCTTACTCCGTCATCCCTCACAGGCATTCCCAATATTTTTGTATAAAGTTTCTCCACGACCGCATTATAGCAAATTTTCTATCAAGCTAAAAACGGCTGTGCTATACGGTTTCCCAAGTTATCAAACAAGACTTGAGGTAAGAGAGCGTGTGAAGCAAGGCGTCTCGGAGGTTTTGCGGGCACGGTGTCCGCCGTAGGCGGACGAGCAAAACCGAGAGTCGAGCGGCATTTGCCTCGCTGGGGCAAACGACCGCGTCCTTGCGAATACGATCTCTTACCTTAAGTCGTTTTTGCAT
>PXEC01000133.1 GCA_003566255.1 Candidatus Peregrinibacteria bacterium
CAAAAGACGCCATAACAGGGTAACAGTTTCACCATGTCATTCCGAACGAAGTGAGGAATCTCGTATATCACAACTCGTTAATAAGAAGGAGATTCCTCGACTTCGCTCGGAATGACACCGCCGTTCAGGCGTGTTACCCTGATTTGAACCATGCCGGAATATCCAATATCCAAGTATCGATAAATAACTGTTTGCGAAGTAAAGAGATAAAATCAACTATGCGCCGCAGGCGCATCATAAAATTTTCGTCCGTGAAAATTTTATTTAGGAAAGGAAAAATCAAATGCCGTCAATAACTATCGACTCGCGAACGATGGAAGCGCCGGAAGGCGCGACCGTGCTTGAAGCAGCCCGGCAAATGGGCGTCAAAATACCGACCCTCTGCTATCTTGAGGGGATCCAGGCCATAGGCGCTTGCCGCGTCTGCCTGGTGGAGGTAGAGGGAGCGCGTACGCTGGCAGCCTCGTGCGTCACCCCCGTTGCGGCAGGCATGAAGATTCATACTAACACAAAGCGTGTGCGCGACGCCAGGCGCTCGGTGGTGGAATTGATTCTCTCCGAGCATGATGGCGACTGCCAGACGTGCGATCGCAGCGAGGATTGCGAGTTGAGACAGCTTGCCTATGAACTTGGCATCAATGACATCAGGTATAAAGGAGAAAAGGCCGGGCATGGGAAGGATGAAAGCACGGCATCACTCGTTCGAGACAACGGCAAGTGTATCAAATGCCGGCGCTGCGTGGCTGTCTGCACACAGGTGCAGAAAGTAGGCGCCATATTTCCGCAATTCCGCGGCTTTAAAACCGTTATCGGACCCGCCTTTAACAAGGATATGTCCGACGTGCCTTGTGTGCAATGCGGACAGTGCGCCGCCGTTTGCCCCGTGGGTGCAATCGTCGAGAAATCTCACATCGAGCGGGTATGGGACGCGCTTTCCGACAAGTCGAAAACCGTCGTGGTGCAAACCGCGCCAGCCGTCCGCGCTTCGCTTGGCGAGTGTTTCGGAATGCCGCCCGGCACGCGTGTAACGGGGAAAATGGCGGCTGCCTTGCGGCGACTCGGTTTCGCCACCATATTCGACACGAACTTCACGGCGGATTTGACCATCATCGAGGAAGGCATGGAATTGCTCAGTCGTCTTGAGCGCGCCGTGAAGCACAAGGAAGACGTGGCATTACCGCAATTCACCAGTTGTTCGCCCGGTTGGATCAAGTTCGTGGAGCATTTTTATCCGGAGTTCATCCCGAACCTCTCCACGTGCAAGTCGCCGCAACAGATGTTCGGGGCTGTGGCAAAAACATACTGGGCTTCAAAAATCGGCAAAACCGCGGATGACATGTTCGTCGTATCCGTCATGCCGTGCCACGCCAAGAAATACGAAAGCGAGCGCACGGAAATGAACGACAGCGGCGTGCAGGACGTCGACGCCGTTCTTACCACCCGCGAGCTTGCTCGGATGATCAAGGAAGCCGGGATTGATTTCGCCGTCCTGCAGGACGAGGAAATGGACCGTATTCTTGGCGTGTCTTCCGGCGCGGCGGACATCTTTGCAAATACCGGCGGGGTCATGGAGGCCGCTTTGAGAACAGCTTGGGAAGTGATTACCGGCGATCAACTGCCGTTTGAGAAACTCCACGTCGAAGCTGTAATCGGATTGAAAGGCTTGAAAGAGTTTGCCGTCAAAATAGACAATACGGTTCCGGATTGGGAGTTTCTTAAAGGCGTCACGCTCAAAGTCGCCGTCGCTTCAGGACTCGGAAACGCCAAGATAATACTCGATAAGATAAAGTCCGGCGAGGCGGAATATCATTTCGTAGAGGTGATGACTTGTCCGGGAGGCTGCATAGGAGGCGGCGGCCAGCCGAGAATCACGAGCGATTTTGTCAGACAAAAACGCATCGATGCCCTATATGCCGAGGATGAAGAAAAACAGTTGCGAAAATCTCATGATAACCCTAAAATAAAACAAATTTACGGCGAGTTTCTGGAGATGCCGCTCGGAGAAAAATCCCATCATCTCCTGCACACTAAATATTCAAAACGTAATAAGGTTTGACCGAACAGGAAGGAACAGTTATAGTATGGCAACAATTCTCATAGTTGACGACGATCCGAGTCTTGTGGAAAGTTGCACCGAGGTCTTGTCTGCCGAGGGTTACTCGGTCGTGTCGGCGAAAAACGGCGAGGAAGGATACCGCAAGGCCAGGGAAGCAAAACCGCAGCTCATATTGCTTGACGTGATGATGGCGCACAACAGCGAAGGATTCGATATCGCCAGGCGCTTGAAAACTGACGAGATAACCCGCGGCATACCCGTGATCATTATTACCGGCATTCGTAAAGCCATGCGCCTGCCGTTTGGCTACGAGCCGGATGATGATTGGCTCCCTGTCAAGGCCGTGCTTGAGAAGCCGGTGGCGCCGGAGAACCTGCTGAAGCACGTGCGGGAAGCTCTTGAGCGATCATGAACAAACACAAGATATTGTTGGTTGATGACGACGATGCCTTTGTCGAGTCGAACAAAGATTTGCTGGAAGCATACGACTACGAGGTTTTTACCGCTTCCAACGGAGCTGAAGGCCTTCGTAAATTACAGGAGATCCGGCCGGACTTGATGATACTCGACGTTATGATGACAACACGCACCGAGGGTTTCAACGTCGCGCGGACAGCCAGAGAAACACCGGAGGGACAGAGCATCCCGATTCTCTTGGTGACAGGGGTGATGAAGGCCATGGAAATACCCGATTCATTGACGTCGGATAACAAATGGTTGCCGGTGGATCGTATACTTGAAAAACCTATCGAGCCTGCGACACTTGTGAAAGAGGTGAATAAGATAATTGAAAGAAAGGGCGAAAAATGAACATGAAAAAGAAGATTCTCCTGGTAGATGACGATAATGAATTTGTTGAGTCGAATAAACTTCTGCTGGAATCGGAAGGATTTGAGGTTCATGCCGCCTATGACGGCAAAAGCGGCGTCGAGAAAGCCAGGAAAACTAATCCCGACTTGATGATACTTGACGTGATGATGGCCACCGATACCGAAGGATTTGAGGTGAGCCGGGACATCCCCAAAATCCCGGAGCTTCAGGGATTGCCGGTTATTATTCTCACCGGAATACGGGAAAAGAAAAAGCTTTCTTTCGGGTTCGAGCCGGACGAATCATGGCTTCCATGCAAGGCCGTGCTTGAGAAACCCGTGTCGCCCGAAAAACTGCTGGAAGAAGTTAAAAAACATCTGAGATGATTCGTCCTGTCCGTTATTACCCGCTCCCGAGGCAGACAAGAATACGCAGTAGCATCATATTGGCCGTGTTTGTTGTCGTAAAG
>PXEC01000120.1 GCA_003566255.1 Candidatus Peregrinibacteria bacterium
AAGATACAGAATACGGTGTAAGTTATCGGCACTCGCTGCTGGTCACCAATAATACAAAAGATTCACCTTACGACATCTGGAATTATTACAAACCACGAGCAAATGATGAAAAGATTATTGATAATTTGCAAGATGGCTTTGGGCTGTCTGCATTCAATATGGATAACTTTTGGGTAACAGAGGCTGTTTTGATGACCATCTGTCTTATAATTCATAATCTAATTACTTATTTGATTCAACATGTCATTGCTGAAGCAGGTAAAAACCACAAATTGCGCACCATCAGGATGAAATTTTTGATCATTCCCGGTCAATTGGGAAAGAATGGTAGAGATTATGTACTTCATTTAGGAATAAGCGACCCGAAACGGAAAAGCAAATTTCTGCAACTTATTGAAAAGATTGAACTTATCTTCTTAAATTTTAACTGCAATGCAGTTGAAAACTAAAACAATTTTTTTGGAAGCAGGGAAGATTCATGAAGAAGGAAAGGATGAGATGTTAGCCATACGAAGAAGTGACTCATAGCTAAAAAAAGACCCTATATAATCAACACCCGAGGCATCAACCTGGGGGCGTTTATCAATATACTATTCACCTCATCCGAACAGTTCAGGGTGTTCTTCTCTGAGCGATATAGTATCTTCTGTCGAGACGATGATATGGTCCAAGAGGGTTATACCGAGCATCTTGCCTACCTTTTTTATCTTTTCGGTTATACCCAAATAATGCAGTAGGCTTTTCAATTCATGACTAAATTTCGTAAGATCCTCCGTTAATTTTTATACTTCAGCCGATCAAATCTGCAGTTCATTTTCAACTGCATTGCAGTTAAAATTTAAGAAGATAAGTTCAATCTTTTCAATAAGTTGCAGAAATTTACTTTTCCCTTTCGGGTCGCTTATTCCTAAATGAAGTACATAATCCTAGAGAGAGAATAATGTTGATCTACTAAAAAAATTGTTTCTTATCCTAACAATGCAGACGTTAGGCTAAGAATCGAAGCATAGGTAAGGTGAGATTCATCTATTGTCCTTGAACTTATTATTTATGGCATAAGAATTGCATAATAAGTTGCTAAGTATTTTGAATCAATAACAAAACTATTACATTGGGAGGTTTTATGAAGTACTTCTTACTTATCATCATGGTTTCATTAACATTGATGGTTGTAACTAATTTGATCGGTCAGGTACCGGTTTGGGATGATACTGTGGTAACTGAATTAAGCGGTAGCGGAGTTCAGAAGTCAATAACTCAGAGATCTATCCAGGTAGGCTCCGACAATACTATCCATGTCATCTATTATGAAAACACAGTTGACGGTTGGGAGTTGTTCTATACTTATAGGGACAATACGGATACCTGGTCTGTTCCTGAGTTGATTCCTGTTGTTCCTGATAGAATCTATAACATTGCATTGATATTAGATCCAGATCAAAATGATATGAAGATATATGGAACCTATAATAATGATCTTTATGAGCTTAGCCGTGATGATTTCGGCTATTGGATTCAAGAACAGATACAAATAGGAACCGTTGAAATTACTAATATTGATGCTACTGTCGATATGCTTGGCAATACTCATATCGTTGGTATCTCCGGCAATGTAGATAACGAGCCCAAACTTGTTTATGTGACTAACTATAATGGTGTTTGGGAACATAATGTAATGATGGATAGCTTACTTGGACCGTTTGGTTTCGGAGCTTCTCCGAATATTGTAACTACACCGGACGGTATTGTGCTGATTAGTTATCGTGGTGGTGATTACATGGCATATAATGTCCACCTGGCACAGAATGAGATTGCCGGCGAATTTACCTGGAATTATGAAGTTATCACTACTCCCAGCTTAGAGACTTATGATTCTAACCTGAAGATTGTCGGTAACACAGTTCATCTCACTTTATCCGGACAGGATGGCTGGGGTTTTCCCTGGAGTACTTACTATACGCACCGGGATTTGGACGGTATGATATGGTCAACGCCTGAGCTTGTAAGGGGGGCGCTATCCCTACTTGATCCGACAATGGTTGTTGATCATGAAGGTAATATTCATGTAGTAATGACAGAGATCGACGGTAATTTTGCTACAGGATATATTCATTACAGCACTAATAGTTCCGGAAGCTGGGTGCTATCTAACCCCTTCCTCAATCAAGGTTGGGAAAATCCGACACTTCTTCTTGACCTGGCAGGTAATTTCCAGTTGCTTACTCTCTTCATCGGTTTTGATGGAGGAGCTCAATGGAATCTTATCCACAAAGGTGCCCCTTTTGAAATGTTGCTGCCCGTGCCATTGAATCTGGTAGCTGCTATTGACGGTTTCAATGTTAACTTAAACTGGGAATCTCCAGATATTCCGGGTGACATGCCTGATCTTACCATTGAAGGATATAATGTCTGGAGACAGTCTGATATTGAAGATCCTTTTGAGCAGATTAACGTTGATTTAGTTACTGATACAGAATATCAAGAGATCAATCTGCTTCCGGGAACATATTCTTACTATGTTACGGCTGTATTCGAAGATGAAGGTGAATCAAACCCCTCGAATATTGTCGAAATTACATTGATGGAACAACTTCCTGTACCGGAATTTGATCCTCCTGCAGGTGTATATGATAATCTTGTCGAGGTTACAATAACTTCACCAAATGGAGTGGGAACTATTTATTACACCCTTGATGGTGAAGACCCGACCGAAGAATCTCCTGTATATGAAAATCCTTTCTTCCTTGATGAAACAACTACTGTAAAAGCCAGAACATACCATCCGGATTGGCAGCCCAGTGAAATAGCAGTTGCGGAGTATATAGTCAATCCTACTTCTGTAGATGATGATGTCTTAACGGTTAAAGAGACCAAGCTTCACTCTGCAAGACCCAATCCATTTAATCCCAGTACGGTAATTTCTTACAGTCTGCATGAAACCACATCGGTTAACATCACCATTTACAATATAATGGGACAGAAAGTGAGAGTACTGGTCAATGAAGTCAAAGAAGCAGGAACACACAGTATCCAATGGAACGGTAAGGACAATTCCGGTTCTTACGCTCCATCAGGAGTTTATTTCTACAGAATGAAAACATCAACTGATAGTTTCATCAACAAGATGATGCTCTTGAAGTAAGTTTTATCTAAGGGGTTGCGTTCGCAACCCCTTTTTTATCTGCCTTTTTTCGCTGCCCTAAGATTCTTATCATGTTCATTTTACTTGAGTCTGACAGTTGGTAATTGCTAACTGCCTGTTACACATACGGATATGGAATTTAAAAAGTCGCAGTAATAGACTACAAT
>PXEC01000173.1 GCA_003566255.1 Candidatus Peregrinibacteria bacterium
CGGGGCGGGCGGGCTTCTTAAAGTTTTGGAGGAACCTTCGGAGCTGAAGCCTTTTAATGTCGCTAGCGCAGCAGCGCTAGGCGTTCGGGCTCTGGGTATGGCTCTTGCTGGATTTCAGACGCCGGCCGATGCCCTTTCGGGAAAGAACGGGTTCGTCCAGGTGATGAGCGGCTTGCCAGACCCGGATACTGTGCCCGTGAACCCCGAAGGACGCTACGCGATAGACGAGGTGTATATCAAACCGTATGCAGCGTGTCGTTACTGTCATTCGGCCATTGACGCCATGCTCGCAATTCAATCTCGTGATGGCATTCCATTGGAAGAGGTGAGGAGTATCCACGTGTCAACCTATTTGTTGGCGGTCGAGGGCCACGACCATGCTGAGGTCTCAGACGTAGCCTCCGCCAAAATGAGTACGCCCCATAGCGTCGCCGTGGCCTTTGCATTCAGGCGAGCGGGATTGTCGGAATACGCCTTGCCAGTCATCACCGATCCTGACATCCAGGCTCTGCGCAGGAAGGTCGTGGTTGTGGCGGATGAAATACTGACGGATTCCTATCCGCACAAATGCGCGGCATGTGTTAAGGTCACCACGCGTTCTGGAGCGCAAGTTGAAGCAAGCGTTGACTGGCCGAAAGGCGAGCCCCGTACACCTCTTAGTGATAAGGAACTGGAAAATAAGTTCATGGAGGCAACGCGTTTCGCCGGCCTGTCAGATCAGGGCGCTCGTCAGGTCATCGAGGCTGTATGGAGCATGCCTGAGAGCGCGACAACACTGTGTGGGATGTTATAAAAGCAGCATGAATGGCTGAAATAGAAGATGATCGATCTGCGCGCATATCACCAATATCTGAAAGCCATCGGGGTCGAGTTTGTGACCGGTGTTCCTGACACGCTCTTGAATGATCTCTGTTTGTATTTCGAGCGTGAATGGCCGGCTGCTCGACATGTAATCGCGGCGAATGAAGGAAACGCCATCGCGCTTGCCGCCGGTTATCATCTGGCAACCGGAACCGTGCCACTGGTCTATATGCAGAATTCGGGACTGGGCAATGCAACAAATCCGCTAATCTCTTTGACGGATAGCGAGGTGTACGGAATACCGATGGTGTTGATGATCGGATGGCGTGGAGTACCGGGTTCCAATGATTGGCCCCAGCACCGGAGACAGGGCGAACTGACGCCTGTCATGCTGGATGCGATGCGCGTGCCTTACCGCATTCTGTCCACGCCGGAAGACGTTGACGAGTTTACGAGATGGGCCGTTGAGGACGCTTTGGCAAACCAGCGGCCTGCCGCTCTTTTGGTCAAAAAAGGAGTTATGGCGCTTCCAGAAAAAGCTGGGTTCGAGCACGAAATCCAGCACTATACAGTGAGTCGGGAAGAGGCGATCAACTGCATTCTGGATGCGGCGCCGAAAGAGGCGATCTTTGTCGCCTCAACCGGACGCTGTACACGGGAACTGCATGCCTTACGCGAGATTCGCGGCGAGAGCCATGATCGAGACTTTCTCAATGTGGGGGCTATGGGACACACGCTGTCCATCGCCACGGGCATTGCCGCAGCTAAAACCAAATGTCCTGTTGTCTGTTTAGATGGTGATGCAGCGGCTATTATGCACATGGGGTCTCTTGCCGTCACAGCTCACTGCGGTGTGTCCAACTTGTTGCATGTGGTTCTGAATAACGGAGCACATGAGTCAGTCGGAGGACAAGCATCAGTTGGAGCTCATATTGAGTTTAGTTTAACAGCGAGCTCCCTAGGTTACGATCTCGTATATCCCCGTGCAATCACAGTGGATCAAATTCACGTCAACACAACCGCGTGGGCGAAAGCGAAACGCAAAGCATTTATGGAGATACGCGTTAAGAAGGGAATGCGTACAGATCTTCCTCCGCTCAAAATTTACCCCGTAACGTATAGAACATCGTTTATGACTGAATGTGTTGAGAAGAACGCCATCTGAGTGCGAATTCTATAGCGACATAATGTGGGCTCGGCAACAAACAAAAGAGATAACTAAATGACAAATAATCGACGTGTGCTTATGGTATTGACGGGCTGTAATGGCGCAAACGACATTATTAGGTATGCCCAGCAAATCGGCGTTGAAACGGTAGCGACTGACTACTATCGCGAATCACCGACAAAAGATGCCGCAGATTATAGATATGATATTAGTACAACCGACGTAGATGCTCTCTATGATATAGCGGTGAAACATAAGGTTGACGGCATAACAACGGGTACAAGTGAAGCGTCGATGTACAGCATTCTTAAGCTGAGCGAACAGCTCGGTGTGCCATTTTATGCGACATCACAGCAGCTGGAAGTGATTAATAATAAACATAAGTTTAAGCGACTGATGATGAGCCACGGGGTGCCCGTGACCCCGGAGATCTCGGTTTCAAACATAAATGATGACGAATTACTGGATCGGGTTGAATATCCAGTTGTAGTGAAGCCTGTCGACAGCGCGGGTAGAAAGGGGATATCACTCTGCGGGAATGCAGCGGAACTCCGCTACGGCTGGAATGCCGCTTTAAAGTACTCGCGATCACGATCGGTTATTGTGGAAAAGTGTGTCAAGGGTCTTCCTGAAGTATTCTTCATATATACCATCGCCGATGGTGTGTATAGCTTGTCTTGCGCCTTTGATAAACATCTTCATTACGAGAATGGGGGTCTAATAGGTCTCCCGACAGCCAATATTTACCCATCTCGCCGCATAGGCATGTTTCTGCGCACTGTGCACCCGCATCTTGTATCGGCCTTCACGGCTATAGGAATTAAGAATGGGGCTATAAGTGTTCAGTGCTTTACGGATGAAGAGACATTTTATGTGTATGAAGCGGGTTATCGGTTGGGTGGGGAGCAAAGCTATATATTTACCAAGCATTTGTCAGGCATCAGTGCAATGGAAATGATGGTAAATTATGCATTAACAGGTAGCATGTCTGATCGAAAGGACATCCTTGAATTGGATAACCCCCAATTTCCCGTTCCATGTGCCCAGTTGAACATCCCTGTCAAACCAGGGATGATAGCAGTATTGGATGGCATCGATGACGTACGTAAGATGCCCGGTGTGCTGAATATTACTGAGTGTCATAAAGAGGGTGATATGATTAACGCGGACGGAACCCTCGGGCGTCTGTGTCTTCGCATGCATTTGGTCGCTGATACGCATAGAGACTTGAAGACGCTTATTGGAGACGTTAATA
>PXEC01000158.1 GCA_003566255.1 Candidatus Peregrinibacteria bacterium
AAAGATTAAAAAAGCTTGAAGAATTAAGAAAAGAAAATATTAATCCATATCCCTATAATTATAATATCGAAATCTCATCAAAACTATTAAAAGAAAAATATAGTAAACTTAATCCTGAAGAAAAAACTGAAGATACTCCGAAGGCAGCTGACGAAAAGAAGGAAGAAACTCCTAAAGCTGAAGTAAAAAAGGAAGAAGCCCCTAAGGCTGAGGTAAAGAAAGAAGAAGAAGCTAAAACAGAAGACACAAAAGAAGAAAAAGAAAAAAAGGAAAGTTCTGACAAATAGCGATTAGATAAAATAAAGTCCAAACGGAGTAATTCTGTTCGAATTTTGAAAGTTAACATCCATGAATATTGAAGATGTATTTTATATTGGTGTTATATCAAAAAAGTTTGGATATAAGGGTAAGGTAATCGGTGTATTTGATGTAGATAATATTGAGAATTATAAAAATTTGGAATCAGTTTTTCTATTGATTGACGAAAAGCTGATTCCTTTTTTTATTAAAAGTATCTCACTTCGATCAAGTAGTAATAATGCAATTATAAGATTTCAGGAAATAGATAACGAGCAAAAAGCTGAAAGCATTATAAATTGCGAAATGTACATGCCATTGAAAATGTTGCCTCCATTATCAGGTAACCAGTTCTATTTTCATGAGGTAGAAGGATTTCAGGTATATGATATTAAGCACGGTAATATTGGAATATTAAAACGTATTCTCGACTATCCGGGCAACCCGGTTATGCAAGTTGAAAAAGAATCAAAAGAGTTTCTAATTCCGGTAAAAGATGAGTTTATTTCAGAGGTTAATCGTAAATCAAAAATATTATCAGTAATAACCCCTGATGGCTTATTGGATATATATACTACAAAATAAGATTAATTACAATTAAATATATTTATTCTCAATGTGGTTTTTAAACATCATGTATTTATCAACCATTAAGGTAAAGAGTTTATGTACCTGCTCATAATTCTCTTCTTCTGCATAATGTTCCATTCTTTTTGATATTTCATGTACTTGCATGGCACCAATTGTCGCTGAAAGTCCTTTTATATCCATCACTATTTGCTTAACAAGCTTATAGTCTTGATTTTTGAATGCGATTATTGATTTATTATAGTAATCGTCCATATCATCAATAAATGAGTTAAGTAGTTGTTTGATATCCACTACATCACTACCTAAATACCTTATTATATTTTTGATAGTATTTTCATTAATAATTTGGCTTTTTTCAATGTTAGCAAAAAATGTTTCATCGGAAATAATTCCCGGTTTTTCGTAATTTACTTTATTTTTATTTTTCCAGTCATAGAGTTTTTGTGCCAACCTTTCAATTCTAACGGGTTTTGTGAGATAATCATCAAACCCCATTTCTTTATAACAATCCTTGTTATCATCAAGTACTTGCGCACTTAAGCCAATAATCGGGGGTAGTTTATCATATTTATCGCGCAACTCTTTAGTAGCAGCAATGCCATTCATTATGGGCATATACATATCCATAATAATAACATCATACTCTACATTGCCAAAAATTCCAAAAGCATTTACAACAGTTTCTTGATATAATTCAATCGCCTCTTTTCCATTGTTAGCAATTTTCACTTGACAACCAATGCTTTCCAGCATCATAGAAAGAACTTTTTGATTTTCTTCCTTATCTTCTACTAATAAAACAGACATATTAAGTTCGCCCGGTGCATCTTCTTGTATAGCAGTAGGTATTTGCTGATCTGATTCAGAGTGCTTATAATCTTTTGTTTTAAATGTAAACCAAAATAAACTGCCTTTTCCAAGTTCACTATCAAGCCCTATGTCTCCTTCAAGTAAATCAACCAGGTTTTTGCAAATATATAATCCTAATCCAGAGCCAACCGAACTGCTTTTTGCTCCATAATATCGTTTTTGAAATGCCTGAAATAAAGCCGGGTGGTCTTGCTTTCTAATACCTGTTCCTGTATCTTTTACCTCAGCATATATTACGTAGTTTTCTTTGTTTTTCGATTTTACCTTAATATTGACATCTACAGATCCATCTCTTGTGAATTTAATCCCGTTTGATAAAAGATTAAAAATAACCTGGTTAAGACGTTTACCGTCAACCAGCATTAGTTCAGGAATATTTTTATCAATATAGCAATTCAACTTTACATTTTTGTTATCGGCAATACGTTGTAATGTTTCAATTATTAATTCAACGTTTTGTCTTATATTATAAGCAATTGGATATAACTCCATATTTCCTGCCTCAATTTTCGAAACATCTAAAATATCGCTAATCATATTTAAAAGAGTTTCTGATGAGTTGCGCAGGGTGTTCAGATAATCCTGTTGTTTATCATCAAGCTCTGTATTCTTAAGAAGTCCGGTCATACCAATTATTTCAGTTAGCGGAGTTCTTAATTGATGACTAACATTGGCAAAAAATTGCTGCTTGATTTCTGCTGATTTTCTGGCAGTAAACATATCTTTCCATAGTTTCTCGCTCTGCTTTTGCCAGGATACATCTTGAATGGTAAGGAGTAAAACAACCGGGTTCTTCTTCGAATTGTAAACAATTTTTCCCACAGAATGGATATAGCTGACATTTTTATTTTTATCAATTACCCTATAATCCAATGAGAATCTAATTTTTTTTTGTTCTAAAACTTCGTTGTAGTATTTTAAGTATCGTTTTCTGTCATCAGGATGTAAAACATTCAAAATTTTATTATCGTCAAAGCTTTTAATATCCTTATAATCATCAATTTTGAGTAATTCAAAAAAGATATCATTATGTGTCAGCTTCTTTTGTTTAAAATTAATTTCACAAGTTCCAAGTTGTGCAACTTCTTGTGCTTCTTCAAGTTTCTCTCTGTTTAATATAAGAGCTTTTTCCATTTTTTTATGTTGCGAGATGTCTGTAATAAGTAAAGTAATACCTATTGGGTTATTATCAATATCTTTCCTTAAAGAAGCTTTAGCATAATACCATTGCTTAACATTATTTTTTTTCAATTCCAGTTCAAACTCCTGCACCTTTTGAGTTTTCATTAAATTGTCGAAATTGACATCCAGAAGTTTCACTAAACTACTTGAAAACACATTGCTATAATGTTGCTGTATAGGCTTTTTAGATGTTAAAAAAGGAATGTTTTCGTTGTCATTTACATGCAAGTAGGTAAGATAACCTTGAGAGTCAAAAGATATTAAAATATCATCAATGGATTCA
>PXEC01000123.1 GCA_003566255.1 Candidatus Peregrinibacteria bacterium
ATCTTTAGTGAATGAATACATTTGGATCAAACGATATGGTAATTCTTCTGGAAAAGGAGCAGGATGACCGATTCTTCTCGCTCTTTCTGCATTCATGGTCCAGATAGATTTTGTCCATTCCATAAACTGGTTTTTGCTGATCGTATTTTTTTTCTTGCTTAACTCTTCCTTACTTCGTTCTCTTTTATACTCGCCCTTTGAGAAAATTAAAATATACTCGTGGATATCTCTCAAGATCGGATTTGCGGCACTTTGCCAGCTTCCCCAAGCTGTTGAAGGGCTTGCACTAGCTGCCTTATTCCAAATTACTTCACCACGCATATTAAAACCAATCTCTATCATCATTCGTGAGATATAATCAGATAGTGGAATATAGGGTTTTCTCCCTAAATTCGCAACATTTATACAAGCCCTACCGCCATTCACCAGAACTCTATATGTTTCCTTAAATGCTCTTTTTAAAAGCCCAAGATATTCATTCAGCGATAGGTCTCTATCATATTCTTTGGAAGCATTGTAGGGAGGAGAAGTTATCATTAGATGCAAGGAATTATCCGGGATCTCTCTCATCTCTTCGCAAGATCCGTGAATGATAGTATTCAGCAATTCTTCGGGAAACTGGTTTTCATGTCTATCTACTTCTTTACCGGCATTTAGTTCCTTATACAGTTTCGAGTCATAAAACTTGCAAGAGTCGTGATTTATCCTTCCGCTAGTTCCAAATGAGCTGGACTTTGTACCCTCTTTTATATTGTTATTCATTACACCTCTCTTATCATTTGTAAAAATCTTTCAGCTTTTTCTTCATCAGTTGTTTCCTGATTAGCAATTGTTATAAACTTAGCAAGTTTTTGTTTAGAGATCATAGAAGAAAAAAAATTCATGTCGTCAAGAAGTATTGTTTCTATTAACTTTTCTAATGTATTTAGGTTCTCGATAGTTCTAAAACCTCCTCCCATTGATTCCTTAATAAAATCTTTGGAAGTTGGATGTGGTTGCATGGACCAAAACCCTTGAATAACACCGGCAGTCTTAAGAAAATCCACTTTAGCTATATAACTATCTGTTATTGGACTGTTTCCTAAAACTATGATAGGAATCTTTGTGGATTCTATACCTGAAACCCTGATATTAATAGATTTACCAATCGCCTTTAACATCGAATCTGATCTTAATAGAGAAGGATTTCCCTTATGTGTTTTGTAATCGCCAAGATATAATAATTCACCAGATCCTATTAGCTTGTAATTTGATACTATACTCATCTTAATCTCAAATATTAGCTTTATATTTTCAGGTCTTTGTTCTTGTGAATCAGTAGTGCAAAAACACAAATCAGCATTTGATGCTTTAGACAGACAAATGCCTTCACAAACAACACTATTAACTGCATAGAGATCAAATTTACGCGCTATTGGTAAGAAAACATCCTTTGCCCACTTTTCTGAGAACATTCCAATTAACGAGTTCCTCGACTGAAGAGTCTGACCTGCTCCTTTTATACTTTTAGGAACATAAGCGTAATAGTCCGAATTCAATTTGTAGAATAGCTTCTCAGGAGAAGTAAAGTTTCTTAATGCTTCCGTGAAAAAATGGATTTCTGTATCGGTGTTCCATAGTGAAATACGTTTCATTATCGAATCCTCCCTTTCCGTGGTCATTCCTATATTTACGTATTACCCTCTCTATTAGCACATTAGTGGCTCATATCCTGGTATAAAGGCTCAATAACCGAGTCATTTCTTTCCTCATTATTCGATTTTTGGCTCCGAATGTGTCAATGATTTTTTTCTTATCTTTAGTACAAAACATGACAATTGAATAGTCTTGAATACATTGAGTTATTTTATGAAAAATCTCTGTCTCATTTTTAGTCTTCAAAAAATTACGCTGTACGTTACACAAATCCAGGGTAGGGATGCCCTTTTTTGTTATCCTGCAACATAGTCTATAGAAACAAAATTAATCAATGAGTTGAAGTTGAAGTCTACACCAACTTATAGGTCTTGTCTATTCGATTCCCAGATCGTTCTTAAAGTGTTATTCCCTTTTGCTCTATCGCTTCTGATAGAAGTAGACAGGCTAAGGCGTTTTGATTTACTCAAGTGGTCGTTCATAGACTCGGTGGCGGCTGTTCGTGTACTTCTACTCATCTACCTTCGCCTCGAACTCCTGCTCGAAAGCCTCCTGCAACTGATAATGAATAACAAAATGCTGATGATTAGATGTTCGATTTTGATTTCGGTTTTACGATATAGTTGCCTCTCTTAAATGCACTTTTACGTGTTATCGATACTTGAAGAAGATGGTTAAAAGCTAATGGCTGGTAAGCGTTAAAACTTTGCTAACAATCAAAGGATCAGCTTCAAAGAGGTGCGATTATCATGCATTCGAAAAAACGGGTGGTTGCCATCAAGCGTAAAAAGCTTGACACCTCAAGCTCAAAACATAAGTTTTCAGTAATTATTAAAAATCTAAGGAGAGAAGATGAATTATCTGGATTTAGCACTGGAGAAAGCTTTGTCTTTAGGTGCCGATTATGCCGATATTCGAATCCAAAGAACTCAAAGTGAGTTCATTTATCTGCGCAATTTGAGTTTAAAAAACACTTCATTAAATGAGCTGTTTGGTTATGGTATTCGAGTTTTTAAGAATGGTGCCTGGGGATTTGCCCACAGTAATGTTTTTACTGAAGAAGCAGTAATTAAAACGGTTAGACGAGCTTATATGTTAGCCGAACAATCAGGCCGTTTAAGAAATGGCAAGGGTTTGAAATTAGCTCATGAACGGAGTTATCTTGATACTTATCAAACCCCTTGCGAGATTGACCCCTTTTCTATCTCTTTATCGGAAAAAGTAGAGATGATGCTGGAAGTCAACAAAACACTTTTAAGCTATGAAGCGATAAAACAGGCTATGTTTTTACTGGAATGTACCAAAGACGAAAAACTCTTCGGCTCAACTATCGGAACCCGTCTTGATATTAGCACATTTTATATCGAACCGACATTCAGGGCTACGGCAGTAACCCCTCAGGACAGCCAGACCCGCAGTTTCAGAGAAGGTGGTTATGCCAGTGGCTGGGAGTATATTGACGGACTGGATTTACTCGAAAAAGCCGAGAAAGTAGCAGAAGAAGCTATCATGAAAGTTAAAGCAGACAGTTTAGGAGCAGAAGAGCGCCGTACCTTGATCCTTGATCCG
>PXEC01000164.1 GCA_003566255.1 Candidatus Peregrinibacteria bacterium
CAATGAAGCTTCCAGCTTTCAAAGCAGGAAAGTCTTTAAAGGACGCCGTTAGATAAAGGCGCCTCCGGCGCCTCAGTCGGGCGCTAAGGAACGCCCAACCAAAAAAGAACGCGATCAAAAATCGCGTTCTTTTTTTAACAAACCAAATCCAAAGCGAAAATGGCACCTGGTACCTTTTTTGCGATTCGGTCACATGACGGAATTTGTTCGCATAAACACCACCCCGCACATTCCATCACTTCCCCTCATTCAGTCCCTTCTTCTTCAGGAATGTCATGAGAACATTCTTGGCGGTGCAAATGCGCATTCGCACACCTTTCGCTAAGTCCAGCTTCTCTAAAAGCCTTGTTCGCAATCAATCCAACAGTATTTTCATCCAATACTGTTCTGAATCTCTTGCCATCTCTTCTCCATGTCACACTATGCCTGCTAGTCCCCGATATTCTACGAGAATAGAATTGACGATCTCCTCCGACAATAACCTCAAACTCCCACCGCCCCCTTTCTGACACCGAAACATCTCCGTAAAGCGAGCTACAATTCCATCTATAGGGTCCATCAGACTGACATATACAATCCACTTTCTCGCATCTCTCCCGAATTTCGCTCACCACTTCCGCAACTCTTTGCATGGCAAAATGACGGGGAACTTCTTCCGGGCGGGAATTAATGCAACTAACGATACCATACGCCCCCCCCGCTCCAAGAAGCCCCAGTACAGCAAGAACTCTAGTCTTCCTTGACCTTATTATCCCTCCGACAGCTCCGGTCACTGAATCCAACAATGCCTCACCTTTGGCCCTTATAACTCCTCTCTGATCCAGTTTCTTAACAGGAACTCCACATGAGGGCCTTACACATGAAAATTCCTCAGTTCCTTCATCCATAAACTTATCGTTTCTTTCAGCCATAATCTTAAAAAGTTAAAAGCTTAGTACGAAAGCATAACAGTCTTGCGCCACAAGTCAAGTTTTTTGTCTTTTTTTTGGGGTCAGGTACCTTTTCCGACACGCCGTTTTTCGCTATGGCTAGCCACGAAAATGGTACCTGGTACCTTTTTTGCGTTGAAATCCTCCCGCAAAACGGATAAGATTCCCACATATGGAAACGCAACTGAAAAATTTGCAATCGGAAGCCCTATCGGCAATTAAAAAAACCAAAACTCCGGAAGACTTAAAGTCTCTGGAAATCAAATATCTGGGCAGGAAAGGAAATTTAACAACAATACTTCGCGATCTCAAAAACCTCCCGCCGGAAGAAAAAAAGACAGCGGGGCAACTTTCCAACGACGTCAAAAAAACTTTGGAAAAAGCCTTCGATTCAAAAAGAAAACTTCTGGAAACCGCAACCTTGGAAAAAGAACTTAAAAAAACTTTCTTCGACACGACAATCCCCGGCACCGCGCGCCCTCTCGGGCACATCCACCCCCTTTCCCAAACGCAAGAAGAAGTGGAGCGGATTTTCAACCAAATGGGCTTCGGAATCATGGACGGACCGGAAGTGGAATCCGAATACTACAACTTCGAAAGTCTAAACATTCCCTCCGACCACCCCGCGCGTGACATGCAAGACACCTTTTTCATTAAAGACAAAGACCACGAAAAACACGGAAAAATGGTTCTGAGAACACACACTTCGCCGGTACAGGTCAGGACGATGGAAAAATACGGAGCGCCTCTGAGAATAATTGTTCCCGGACGGGTTTTCAGATACGAAGCAACGGACGCGGGACACGACACAACATTCTACCAAGTGGAAGGCCTTTTGATAGAAAAAGATATTTCCCTGAGCCATCTCAAAGGCGTAATGGCGGAATTTTTAAGCCGCCTGTTTGGAAAACCCGTAAAAGTCCGTTTTCGCCCCGGGTACTTCCCCTTCGTTGAACCCGGATTGGAACTGGATTTTTCTTGCCTGATCTGCGACAACACGGGCCACAGAGAAGAAGAACCCTGCAAAGTCTGCAAACAAACCGGATGGATAGAGTTCATGGGAGCCGGAATGGTCCACGAAAATGTTTTGAAAGCCGGAGGAATAGACCCGAAAAAATATCAAGGATGGGCCTTCGGATTCGGCCTCACCCGCCTTGTAATGATGAGATACGCCATAGACGACATCCGACTTCTCACAAACAGCGATCTTCGCTTTTTAAAGCAGTTTTAATACACCAAACTAATTCGCGTTTATGAAAATTTCGCTAAACTGGATAAAAGATTTCACGGAAATACCCAAAACACTAAAACCCGAAGACCTCGGAGATCTGCTCACGCTAAAAACAGCCGAAGTTGAAGCGGTTTACAACCAAGCAAATGCCTTTGACAACATGGTAGTCGGGCAGATTATGGAAATTCTTCCGCATCCCAACGCCGATAAATTGAAGATCACAAAAACTTCCGTGGGAAAACAAACTTTGAAAATAATTTGCGGAGGTAGCAACCTGCGCGAGGGGATGTACGTCGCGGTAGCCAAAATCGGAGCAAAAATAAAATGGCATGGAGAAGGGGATTTCGTAACTTTGGAAAAAGCAAAGATAAGGGGGGAGGAAAGCGAAGGAATGATATGCGCGGGGGAAGAAATAGGGATTGAGGCGGAAACGGAAGGACTTCCGAAAGAAAACGAAAGGGAAATTTTGGATCTTTCCGCTATAAAACCGATTCCGGGAACACCTCTCGCGGAAGTTTTCCGCAAAGAAGATTATATTTTGGAATTTGACAATAAGTCCTTAACCCACAGACCCGACCTTTGGGGCCATTACGGAATCGCCAGGGAAGTAGCGGCGGTAACGGGAGGCAAATTCTCTTCCTTGACTCCAAAAGTAAAAATCCCAACAAAAGGAAAGTCTCCGGACGTAAAAATTGAAGATTTTCTGCTATGTCCCAGATATTGCGGCCTCATAATAGACAACATCAAAGTTGAAGAATCTCCGGACTGGCTCAAAAAAAGATTGATCTCAACAGGACACGGAGTCCACAACAACATCGTGGATATCACAAACTACATAATGACCGAATTGGGCCAACCGATGCACGCGTTCGACAAAACTCACATAAAGGGAGGTCTTGTTGTAAGAACCGCAGACAGTGGCGAAAAAATAACAACTCTGGACGAAAAAACACACTCTCTCTCGGGCGAAACACTTTTAATAGCGGACCACGAAAAGCCTCTGGCAATAGCCGGAGTCATCGGGGCTAAAA
>PXEC01000166.1 GCA_003566255.1 Candidatus Peregrinibacteria bacterium
ACCCTCGGACGAAGCCGACGAAATCGCAATTCCGGAAGAAAGGACGGCAGTTCTGGAGCAAGCGGAATACGAAAGTGACTTCATAGATCTAAGCGCCTCACAAATAATAAGATCCGGAGACGATGGATTTATAATAAAAACAAGATACATAACTTCCGCGGCTCACGACAAATTAATTCCGAAACTGAGAGAAAAATTGCCCCCCTTCACGGAGGACAGATTCACGACAATAGGCCCGATAGTCGGATCGGCGCTACTTCAAAAAGCAATAATCGCAATAGTGGTGGCTCTTATTGTGATCATATTTTATGTAGCTTTCGCGTTCAGAAAAATACCGAAAGAAGTGAGCCCGTGGCGATTCGGAGCGTCCGCGATCATAGCGCTTCTGCACGACGTGATAATAATAACGGGAATATTCGCGGTTTTAGGACACTTCCTGCACGTGGAAATAGATGCCTTGTTCATAACCGCTCTGCTGACGATATTCGGATATTCGGTAAACGATACAATCGTGGTACTGGACAGATTGAGAGAGAAAATTCTCGTGGATTCGGATGAAAACCTTACAAACAACGCGAACAAAGCGCTTACGGAAACACTCGCGAGATCAATCAACACATCTTTCTCCACGATTTTGGTTCTTGGCGCGATTTTGATAGGTGGAAGCTCGGCGATATTCTACTTTATCCTTGCGCTCACGCTTGGTATACTAGTGGGCACATACTCTTCCCTGTTTGTAGCGACGCCGCTACTTGTACTGTGGAAAAGGTATAGAAGCTCTTAAAAAACGAATTATCTTGGTTACGCGTTCCGCTTCTCCCTTGGTGTGAAGCGGGGCGCGCTACGCGCGCCCCTAGCTCAACTGGATAGAGCATCGGTCTTCGGAACCGAGGGTTACAGGTTCGAATCCTGTGGGGCGTACCAAAGGAACGCGCTCCGCGCGTTCCAGTGCCCCCTCTCCGCGCGTTCCTCCCCCATCACCTCACCAAAAAATCATGACAGAAGAAATGCTAACCTCAAAAACACTTCCGGAAGCAAAAGAAGAAATCAAAATCATCTATTTGGATCAAAGTTCCAAATTCGAAGAAATCACAAAAGAGGAGTACGATAAAATAGAAAAAGACGAGCGAGAAGGCTCCCACAACCACACAAAAATCGAAAAGCTGGGCAAAGAAGCGGATATAATAGCCCTGGAATACTACAAATACCTGCCGGAAAGAGAAATCGCCTTTAAAACGGTTCTGAGGCATAAAAACGGAAGCGAAAGAGAATACTATTTCACCATGGTCCCCAACTTGGCTTAAGAACCAACAAACTCAAATTTGTTCAGACCTCTGTGTTCTCTGGCGGAATTCACAAGCCCGCAGAAAAATCGCATGCCGTGTTCAAGATTATCAAAAGAAAAAACATCTTCACAAAAACCGGTTAACAGAAGATTCAAAACCTCTTCCCACTGTTCATCATATCTTTCATCCGACAATCCCAGAACAGTACGCACAAATCCGACTTCTCTATTCTCCAAAGCCGTCATGTAAGCATCTCTGTTTTCTATGACATGATACCTAAGCCCTCCGTTTTCAATTGCCAACAAATAAAACAAGCCCCTGCAAACCTCGTCATATTCACCCCCCTCAACATTCAAAATATCCCGAACAAAAGAAAAACCGTGCTTCACATAACCGTCCACAAAAAAATCCAAACCGGCAATAACAACCTTTTTAAGCAGACCACAATCAAAAACCAAATGATCAAAAACAACTTTCCACTGCGAATCAGACAACCCCAACTCCCCTTTCAAAACAGTAGGACCATCTTCAATATAGCGGGCAATAAGGGTCTTTTCCCGCCCTTTTACAAAGCTTTCCACCAACATGTTTTTATCCCGCAAAGTCATAAAAAAAACAAAACAAAGCCCTGCATTATACATATAACGCTTCGTTTGTCAAGCCCTCCCTCTGGATGCATCCTCCCCTGTTTTTTCTCAAGCTAAAAGCGGCTACGCTATGCGGTTTTCCAAAGGGGCACCGGCGAACGGCTTTTAGCAATTGGGATGCTCTTCGTACGTGATGGATGAAGGAACATAAGAAATTCCCACATAATCATCGCTAACAGTAAATGTTCCCTCAGGAATCGTGACTGTAACAATCGCCGTAGCGCCACCTCGTGAATCCATCAGCCACTGTCCCGGAGAAAATTCAAAAAAGGTAACAATCACATCCTCAAAAATATAATCTATATCAGTGACCATTACATCATCACGAAGCTGCCCGCTCATAGTATAACTGTAAGGAAAAGATTCCCAATCTCCTTCTTCCGGACGCGGAGGCATAACGAAACTTCCGGACCCTGAAATGGTCCCCAACTCCGCAATAACAATTTCTCCCTTGAGCTGCCATTCCCCTTCCAATCCGGAACAATTCCATACATCATAATCCGCTCTATATCCTTCTCCTTCAAAAACCATATGGGATCTTGCCGCGCCACGTTCCGGAGGATCCACTATTTCATCATCATCCACTGTAGTATCCACTTTTTCCCCTCCACACCCCGTAATCAAAACGATCAAGGACAAAACAACAAACACCCCCCAAAAACGCTTGAGATTTTTCATATTTCTTTATTAAAAAATAATTAAAGTAACAAAAATCTACCCTCATCAAAAAGATTTGTCCATCACATTTGTCAGGTAAAATTTATCTTCCCTTCAAGAATTCATCAAGCTCCTGTCGTGTTTCCTCAAACTCACGCAACCTCTGATTCCATTTTTCATTCTCCTCTACAACCCTCTCTCTCAAAATGCGATTACTTTCCTCCATCGCCAAAATAATATGTTCTCCACTAATAAAAGGATGATTTCTTCTTTCACTAAGCATCTCAAAAGTTTCATTCGGATTTTTTGAAATCGCCAACCTGACCAACCTTTCAAAAATATCTTCAGCCGGCTCAATACAGTTATCAAACCCCTCACATGAAGAACTTCTAAGCGTCTCCATCTGTATATCAAGCAGTTCAACAAGTGATTCAAGAGAATTCTCCGGATCTTCCCCACGGGTTGCCAATCTCCCCAACAGATCTTCCATGGCATAGTATCCACTTTCATCCGCTTCCTCAAAAACAGTAATTTCTTCTCGGCCATCTCTGGCGCTTCCTGCACGGGCTTCCGCAGGCCAAGCAACTCCACACACCCCG
>PXEC01000010.1 GCA_003566255.1 Candidatus Peregrinibacteria bacterium
AGTAAGATTGTCGGGAAAGTATGTGGGGCCAATACGAACTCGGTTCCTATGAACCCACCCACTTATCCACTCACTCACAAATGTCAGCCCTTCTAACAGCACGCTGGCGGCGGATCGGCGTGTCGCAGGGTCTTAATGAAATATGCGTTATTTTGTAACCTTTTTATGTGTTGGTTTGTGGTAATGTTTAGATGATGTATAGGGGAATAGCTAGGGGAATAGCTTATGAAAAGGCGCTGCTACTATGAAAACACGCGTGTTGGGTGGTGGTAATGATGCTTGCCGCTGGTGCGGGCTCGGTGCGGGCGCAGACGACCAACACGTGGACGCAGCCTGACGGAGGAACGTTCGACTGGAGCGATAGCGCAAATTGGCAAGACAACGATGTCGCCGATGGCACGGATGTGACCGCATTGTTCAATGTTACCCCCGGCGGGGATCAGACCGCCACTCTCGACACCGCAGTTACACTTGGCGGACTTTCGCTGGATTGGAGCAACCGCAACCTAACCATCAGTGGGACGAATGCGCTGACTTTGGATGTGACATCCGGCACGCCTACGATCAGCGTGAACAACAGCGGGCGGACATTAACGATCAGCAATGTGATTGCCGGTACGGATGGGTTGAATAAAACGGGGGCGGGAACACTGACCTTCGCGAGTGCCAACAGTTATAGTGGTGGTACGGTGATCGGTGGTGGAACACTGAGCGCAGTTGCCGATGCCAGACTCGGTGACAGTTCCGGCAACATCACATTGGACGGGGGCACGCTGAACAGCATTAACTTCACCATGGCGCGTGACATTACAATAGGCGCCGCGGGTGGTTCGTTCAGAACGCCTGGAAACGCTAATTTTACCACGACCGGAAAACTCAGCGGCTCAGGCACCCTCGATTACATAGACGTTGGCGGCGCCGGGGGGCGTTCATTGAGATTTACCTCCGTGAGTAACGACTTTACGGGCACTATTTTGCTGCAGAACAGAAGCTCAAGTTTCAGAGTTAACAGTCTCGCTGACAGCAGCAATAGAATTGTTTTCAATCGGTCTTTCTGGGGGGTGAGGTTCGAGTTGGACTCCGGCACCGCCTCGCCGCTGGTCTTCAACAGCCGCCAGATCGAGCAAGCTGGGACGGATGAGGCGATTATTAATAACAACAATGCCAATACGGCCAACACGATAACCATCAACACCGACCTGCTGGTCAGCGCACCTGAAGATACGAGCCTCACGCTCGGTGGCTCCAATACGGGAGACAATACCTTTGCTGGCGCGATCACCAATGGCACGGATGCTGTCGTTTCTGTCTGGAAGCAAGGCTCTGGCAGGTGGATTCTTTCGGGCGAAAACACGTATTCCGGCGTTACGACAGTAGAAGCCGGGACGCTTGGCTTGAACGGCGATTACAGCCTTCCGCATGCCGGCACGCTCAACCGAACGGGCGGAACGATTCATATCGAGGGTCGGGCTGCGGTGGCAGACTTACAAGCCGGCGGTGTATCCTTGCCCGCTGGCATTTATGGCTCGACCGACAGCAATGCCCAGTTTAATGGTGCCATGTTGGAAATTGATGAAGAGACAGAGATTGCCAACTTTTTCTCGGGTACTGGTGTGCTATATGTGGGTACACCTTTCCCGGCATCCGGAACATTGATCGTCATCCAATAGTTAGACCACAGGCTGCAGACAACAGCCCGCAGGCTTTTTTCGGATCACGAGATCGCCGAAAGATTGGGTACCTTGTCTCGCACTTCGTCGATTTGGACAAGGTGCGAGACCAGGTGCGAGACAAAGGTTTGGAGGAACGCACCCAACGCGCTTGACCTGACGAAACGCATCGATGAATCATAAGCGCTGATCCCATCCCCGACCCCGGCACTCCCTGTCACGCCGTAGTGCATGAAGGCGGACGCGCAATCCCAAAGCGGCGATTCTTATCGCCGCACTTGTATGTAGAAGATGTGCTATATTGACTTTGCTTGTTCGATGGATGTCGAGCAAGGCCGTTACTGGGGTGGCCACCCCAGTAACGGCGACGAGAGAGAGACTGTCGCCGCACTTGGATCTTTGAATCCGTTTTGGAGCTCAGTCCCTCTTGTCCTCTTTGTAACAACTCGAACAGTTGCCAGAGCCGTTGGCCAGCCAGCCTAGAGCTCGTATCACAAGTAGGAGTATACAAATGAACAAATATGAAGTCTACATCGGAGTCGACGTTTCCAAGGAAATGCTTGAACTCAGTTGTTTTGACAACAAAACGCGGGCAGTACCCAACACGAACGTGGGGATTCAGAGGTTGATTAAACGGATAGAGCGCCTTGGAGAGCCTGTATTGGTCTGTTGTGAGGCAACCGGGGGTTATGAGAAGCTCTTGGCGAGTGCTTTGCTGGCGACTGGTATTGCCATTGCTGTGGTCAATGCAAAGCGCGCTCGTGATTTTGGCAAGTCCAAGGGGATCTTGGCTAAAACAGACCCGATTGATGCAGAACTATTGGCCAGTTTTGCTCGCGTGCACCATCCTAGAACGCTGGAAGTCAGGGAAGATTGGCAGCCAAGTCTTCAAGCCCTGCTTGGACGACGCGAGGATATTCTCGCCATGATCAAGCAGGAGAAAAGCCGTCTGGATCCACTTCCTGATGCATCCGTTGCCAAGCTGATACGTAAGCATATCAAACAAATGGAGCTTCAGCTTCGCGAGATTGAAAAACAGGTTGATACGCTCTGTAGTGAATCAGCAGAACTGCAGGCTTCTGTTGAACGCATTACCCAAGTCAAGGGCATGGGAAAGCTCTCTGCCCTGGCCCTGCTCGGGTTTGTTCCTGAACTCGGATCCATCAGTGACAAACAGGCCAGCGCGCTTGTGGGCCTCGCACCATTCAACCGAGACAGTGGTAAATTCCGAGGGCAGCGACATACCACCGGAGGCAGGCAGAAGGTTCGGCGAATCCTGTATATGGCCGCTGTAAGCGCGAAAAGTTCCAACCCCATATTACGCGAGTTTTATAACAGCCTTATAACCAGAGGAAAACCCTTCAAGGTGGCTATCGTAGCGGTAATGCGCAAGCTCGTATGCCTTGCGAATCAAATCATGGCTGATGCAACATTTCAACCCGCATAACCCCCTTCTTTTTCCCCCGCACCCCCTTTTTTAACCCCCTGAAAAAACACAGTTGCTCCATATCCACCA
>PXEC01000031.1 GCA_003566255.1 Candidatus Peregrinibacteria bacterium
GGCAGAATCAAGAAAATTCCGAAAAAAGCGTACACCTAGTACGCGTTTGAGGAATTATTCACAGATGAGGTCAAATATGCCCCCAAGCCCACTCAAAACGCAGAAATTGCAGAGGGGGTGCAGATTTTGTTGAATCAAGGAAAAATTTTCAAAAGCGTACACCTAGTACGCGTTGAAAATTTTATCCGCAGATGAAATAAAAGATGCCCCCCTCTGCAATTTCTGGTGGGTCAGCTGGGACTCGAACCCAGGACCAAAAGCTTAAGAGGCTTCTGCTCTACCAACTGAGCTACTGACCCACATTTCAAAAATCGCCACGAAAGAAATTAACACTTTCTCAGACGCCAAAGCAAGAAGAAAATCAGTAGCGGCTGACCCCATTCCCCCATTCTGCTATACTCCCAGCATGAAAAAAATTCTGCTATACACGGACACCCCTCAAATCGGGGGCGCGGAGCTTCAGATGCTTCTTCTGGCAAAATTCCTGGACAAAGAAAAATTCACTCCTCTTTTTGCCTGCAGCAAATATCCCGCACTGGACAAATGGTGTGAAAAATTCGAAAAAGAAGGCATCAAAGTCATCAGAATGAATGTAAAACACAAACACGACATCCGCCATTATTTTCAACTGAAAAAAATCATAAAAACCGAACAAATCGACATCCTCCACGCGCACGTTTGGAACCCGGCAAGCTGCAGATTCGCGCTCAAAATAAAAAAAATCCCGATACTGACAACAGAGCATGATCCGTTCAAACTCGGCACCGTAAAGAACCTGTTCAAAAAATCCACACTCAAAAACATCAAAAAAATAGTAACGGTTTCGGAAAACAACAAAAAAATTCTTGAAGCTCTCTATCCGTTGCACAAAGAAAAAATACAAATAATCCACAACGGAATAGACACATCTTGGTGGAAATCACAACTTTTGCGGCTGGCGGACGAAGATTATTCGGAGATCAAAAGAAGCGTATTCCACGCAAACAAAGACACTCTCATAATCTGTACAATCGCGGAATTACACGAAAGAAAAGGCCACAAATATTTAATAGAGGCAATCGAAAAACTGATAAAAAATTTCCCCAATATCAAATTGGTCTTGATAGGAGAAGGCCCAGAACGAAAAAATCTGGAAACTTTGATCGAAAAACTGGAATTGAAAAGAAACATAATCCTAATAGGACGACAAAAAGAAATCCCGAAACTACTGAAGAGTTCGGACATTTTTTGTTTGCCGTCCAGAAGAGAAGCCTTCGGTCTTGTTAACGCGGAAGCGATGATAACGGGACTTCCGGTAGTAGCCTCGGAAGCCGGCGGAATTCCGGAAATAGTTAAAAACGAAGTAACGGGATATCTGGTAGAAAAAGAAAACAGCGACGCACTGGCGGAAGCTCTAAAAAAATTAATAATCTCCCCGGAAAAAAGAGCTCAAATGGGACAAGCGGGCAAAAAAAGAGTCCTGGAAGAATTCGACGCGAAAGTCATGGCGCAAAAATACGAGGACCTGTACGACAAAATTTCAAAAAAGTCTTGACGGTGAGTGTTTGCTCACCTATATTGAGGTTGATCATTTTTACGCATCAAAATGAAGCTGAAAACCGTTTACATATGTCAAAGCTGTGAATTTGAAAGCCCCAAATGGACCGGGAAATGTCCCGGATGCGACGCTTGGAACAGCTTTGTAGAGGACGTCATAAACGTAGGGAAATCGGATATTTCCTCAACTCCGCGAAATATAAAGGCCTCAAAACCGGAAAGTTTGGGAGAGCCGGATAACAAAAATCAAAACATCGGAGAAAAGACTTCATCGGGAATAAAGGAATTTGATCGCGTCGTAGGAGATGGAATATTGGACGGAAGCCTGATTCTGCTCAGCGGTGAACCGGGAATAGGAAAATCAACCTTGACACTTCAGCTTGCCGGGAAAATGGCAAAAAAGAAACGGACACTGATAATTTCGGGAGAAGAGTCCGTCCATCAAATAGCATCTCGCGCGAAAAGACTGAATATAAAAGAACAAGACCTCAGCGTCATAAATGAATTCAACCTGGAAACAGCTTTGGAAACAATTCGCAGAGAAAAATCACAATTCGTGATAATCGATTCCATACAAGTGATCTCAAGCCTGAATCTTCCGGGAACAGCGGGAACAATAAGCCAAGTAAGGTATTGCACGGAGCAAATTATGGAAACGGCAAAAAAACATAATATCCCGATAATGATCATCGGCCACGTCACAAAAGACGGGAATCTGGCAGGCCCAAAAGTCTTGGAGCATCTTGTAGATACGGTAATACAACTGGAAGGAGACCGTTTTCAGCAATTCCGCATCCTAAGAGCATCAAAAAACAGATTCGGATGTTGCTCGGAAGTCGGGATTTTTGAAATGACGGAAAAAGGAATGGAAGAGGTAAAAAATCCATCCGAGCAATTTTTGGAAGGCCGCAAAAAAAACGCGATAGGTTCAAACATCACAGTGGCAATAGAAGGAACTCGACCGTTTTTTGTTGAAGTACAGGCTCTGGTTTCCACAAGCCCTTTCGGATATCCCAAAAGAACATCAAACGGATTCGATCTGAACAGATTACAAATCCTGATCGCGGTCCTTGAAAAATACGCGAAATTGAATCTTCAAAATCAAGATGTCTTTATAAACGTGGTAGGAGGAATAAAACTAAACGAGCCGGCCGCCGATCTCGCGGTGATTACAGCGGTAGCATCTTCCTTTCTTAAAAAAACATTTCCCACAAACAGCATAACATTCGGAGAAGTCGGGCTCACCGGAGAAATAAGAAACATCAGCCATTCAGAAAAAAGAATAAAAGAAGCAAAAAAATTGGGATTTAAGGAAATAATATGCCCTCAGGAATTCCAAGAAATAAACGAAGTGCTGGAAAAACTGAAAAAATAAAGGATAAGCAAACCCTCTGTTCAAAAAAATAGTTCAAGGTGGAAGGTTCAAGCTGGAAGGTTTAAGCCGGAGAGTTTAATCCAAAAAATCCAACACTGTTTTCAAAAGCCGCCTTGCGGACATCCGCAATATCAATCTTTTTCACATACGCGACGCACTTCAAAACCTCCAAAACATATGCCGGCTCATTCCTCTCTCCCCTGTAAATCTGAGGCGCAAGATAAGGAGCATCGGTTTCAACAAAAAATTTATCCATCGGAAC
>PXEC01000006.1 GCA_003566255.1 Candidatus Peregrinibacteria bacterium
ACCGATCCGGGATTTATTTCCAGAGCTTTTTCAAAATTAAGTTTTGCTTGTGCCGCTTGATTGTTTTTTAGTTGCGCGTGTCCTAGTTTGATGAGGGGGTCCGCGGTCCCGGGATTTAGGTTTACTGCTTTTGTGTAATTTTCTATCGCCATTTTTATGTATCCGGCTTCGATGTTGGCGTCGCCTTCCGCCATCAAAGATGCGTAACTTTTTTCCGCGGGCTCAAACTCCAAGTGGACCTCTTCGATCATTATCGCGGGTTCTTGTTGTTCAGGAGGTGTTGTGTAGGTGGGCGCGCTCTGCGACTTAAAGGCGTTTATCCCGATAAAGACGCTTCCCAGCACTATCAATCCCCATAATATTGTCAGTTTTGTTTTCATTGGGTCATTCTCTCTTTAAGGGATATTGAATTCGCGAGGCAGACGGCGGCCGCGATAGCGTCCGCCGCGTCATCGGATTTTGGCTCTTTCTTCAGATTTAGAATTGTTTTTATCATTTGTTGGACCATTTGTTTATCGGCTTTTCCGTATCCGCATATCGCCATCTTTATTTCCATCGGAGTGTATTCATTGAAAGAAACTCCCGATTCGGTCAGTTTTTGGATAAGAACCCCTCTTGCTTGTGCCACGTCGATCGCGGTTTTTATGTTTTTCTTGAAGTAAACTTTTTCCACCGACGCGTGCTCCGGCTTCCATTTTTCCAATATTTCTTTCAGATCTTCCGCGATCTGATTCAATCTTACATTGGAATCCAAGCCTGCGGCTGTTCTTATGCATCCGTAATCCAAAACTTTCGTTTCACCGTTTTTTCTTTCAAGTATTCCATATCCCGTTGTCGCTGTTCCGGGATCCAGTCCGATTATTCTCATAGTTTTATCGTTGATATTAGGCTTTCGCGTTTGCTGGCGTTACAAACTATGACCAGTTTGCTGTTGCGTTTTACGACTTTCTTTTCTTTCAGAAGCGATAGAATTCCTTTGATTTTTTCATTGTTGTCTTTCGGGAGTTCTTTCACAAAAATGTCGTTTATTCCCCATGTCATCATCAGTCTGCGGGCGGTTTTTTCATGAGGGGTTATCGTTATTATCGGGATGTAGATTCTGTGTTTCGCTATGTTGTTCGCGGTGTATCCGTCTTCGCTGTAGACGACTATGTTATCCGCTTCGTAATCCATTGCCAGTTCGCACGCGTTCAGGCATGTTACGTTCACCGGTGAGGCGTTGTAGTGTTTGCTTAAGATGTACTCCTGCAGTTCTTCGTGTTTTTGAAGTTCTTTTTCCACGCTTAACGCGACTTTCTTCAGAGTGCTTACCGCTTTCACCGGATATTTGCCCACAGCTGTTTCGTTTGAAAGCATTATGGCATCGGAGTGGTCAAAAACGGCGGTTGCCGCGTCCGATATTTCCGCTCTTGTCGGACGTGGACTCTTTACCATGGATTGAAGGACCTGCGTGGCGGTTATTACCGGTTTTCCCATGCTGTTTGTTAATGTGATAATCCTTTTTTGGACTATCGGAACCTTTTCTGCGGGGATATCCGTTCCCAGATCTCCTCTTGCAACCATTACGGCGTCTGCCGCTTTTATTATTTCTTTCAGATTGGTTACCGATTCATGAGTCTCTATTTTTGCGACTATCCTTATGTCTGAATGTTTTTCCCCGATCAGTTTTCTTAGTTTTTTTATGTCTTTCGCGGATTTTACGAAGGAAAGAGCGATGAATTCAACGTTGTGCTTTATCCCGAATTTCAGGTCTTTTTTGTCTTTTGGGGTTATTGAATCTATGGAGACTTTGCTTAGAGGGAGGTTCACTCCATTTCCGCTTTCTATTTTCCCTCCGAATTTTACTTTGCAGATCACGTTTGTTTTTGTGATCTTTACGATTTCCGTTTCTATAAGTCCGTCATCTATTAAAAGCAATTTTCCTTTTTTGGCGTCTTTTGTCAGACCTTTATGGCGGACGGGGATTGTTATTTTCCCGTTTTTTTCTTCGCCTTTGATTTTTCTTGTTGTTAAAATTATTTGTTGATCTTTTTTTACGGTGATCCCTTTTTCCGGCATTTCTCCCACTCGGATTTTCGGTCCTTGTAGGTCCTGCATCAGAGCTACTTTTTTTCCTGTTTCTTTTTCGGCTTTGCGGATGTTTTCAACCAATCGCATATGGCTTTCAGGAGTCCCGTGTGAAAAATTAAGTCTTGCGACGTTCATCCCGGCTTTGATAAGAGCCGTGATCTTTTTTGAGGAACTTGTCGCGGGGCCCAATGTGCAGACTATTTTGGTGTTTTTTGTGTACATGAGGGTTGAGGTAAAAATCCTTTGCATTATAGCAAAAAAAGCGGAATTTAGATACTGTTTTTTAGTTTTGGAATCGAGGGAGATCGCGAGGAGCCGATGGGATTTTCTGAAGAGCCCTTCAGAGGAAGCAGAGCGAGCCACATGTGGCAAGCGTCCCCTGAAACCCGCCTCCGGCGGGTGAAAGGGGGCTGTGATCCGGCTCAAAGAAAATCTCATCGGTTCTTCGCGATTCGTTCTTCCGATAAAAAATAGTATCTGTTCTCGATTTTTATTTCACTGTGACGCTTTTGGCCAGATTTCTGGGTTTGTCCGGATCGTTTTCCCGCAGTACCGCTAATTGGTATGCCAAGATCTGAATCGGGATTATGTTCACCAGTGGGGAAGTGTATCCCGTGTCGGGGACTTTTATCCAATAATCGAAAACGGGATGATTTTCCGGGGAGACTCCTATTATGTATCCGCCCCTTGATTTTACTTCGTTCGCGTTGGAGAGGATTTCGCTTTTGTTTTCGTCGTTCGATACCAACGCTATCACGGGCGTTTCTTTGGAAATCAATGCTATCGGGCCGTGTTTCAGCTCTCCTCCCGCGAATCCTTCCGCGTGGATGTATGAAACTTCCTGTAGTTTTATCGCCGCTTCCAGTGCAATCGGGTAATTTATACCTCTTCCTATTATATACATCGATTCAACGTCTTTTATTTTTTTTGCCACTTTCATTATGTAATCTTCATATCTTGGATTTAACATGTCGTTTATCTGGCTGGCGGTGTTTATCAGAAGTTGTTTGCCGTTTTTTATTCCCCCGTTGCAGGCGTATGCCAGAAGAGTAAGTATCGCTATTTGTGCTGTTGTTGCTTTTGTGGACGCGACAGCTTTTTCC
>PXEC01000028.1 GCA_003566255.1 Candidatus Peregrinibacteria bacterium
CACTACGAAAGGATACCACGTGGGATGATGGGCATTTGGCTGTAGAGGCCATCTTAAGATACATTGATCAACGACATGCATGGTACGAATGGTTAGAAGCGACCGAGAGAAAAGATGCAACGTCAAAACTCGGCGGGCAGGAGCCAGACCCTCTGCGATCAATGATAAAATGGCTGCATCATTGGAACCGGTCAGGACATACGGCGAATACGGATTGGCTCCTTAAAGATATCTACGAAAGACTAGAACTGATCAAGCCACTGATTGGATAAATATCGAGACCCCTCATGCAAAATTCTTTACAACACATAAACGCTCGCCTGCTGCGATATTGGGATACAATGAGTGTATGCATCGCCCTTGTTGCCATTGTTTATGTTGTGCTATTCTGGCGAACAGACGCCCTGCCAGAAACACACGCATCGATACATTTGTTTTTTGCCTTGTCAGTTGTCTTTGCAACTATTCTTTCCACACAGATTTTTTCTGTGGCCTTTCGCGTCAGATCCATTCGCTATTTATTCAGCTATCCTTCCGTCTCTCTCGCAACAATGGTGCTACTTCTTGTCGGACTTGTATTGATGCCTCGTGCCACAGACCTTAATCGTGCCACCCTGCTATCATTAGGAGTATTCTTGACTGCTGTGGTTATAAGGGAAGTGAACGCACTCGCAAGACATCGACTTGCAAGCGGTCTGAAATCATGCGATGAGCCGACCGGTCTCGTTGAAATCCCCGAATCGTTGGTATGGGTACAAAGCGAGAAACCAATCTCCAATCTAGCCAATGACAAATTTGGTCATGCTGCGTTGATCAAAAGGCTTACCGCAATCATTGAGCAAGAAAGTTGTAAGTCTTTTGGACTAACCGGATTACACGGAAGCGGAAAATCGTCCGTGGTTCGCATGGTGGAAGCAGAACTCAAACGCCAAAGCAATATGTATTGGTTTGTCTATGTAAGCGGTTGGGGGAGAAGCAGCGACAACATTTCGTCAAAAGTTCTTGAGTCGATTGTTCGCCAGTTGCATGAAGAGGGGGTTGAAGCCACTTCGCTCCTCTCGTGGCCAGCCGACTATATGCGCGAGCTATTAGGCGACTCATCGTTTCTGACTCGTTTGCTCCGCTGCCACCTGAGTGATCAGCAGGGTCCAACTGCTGTATTACAAAAGCTCGATCCTGTGCTGGATGCCATTAACCGTCGTATCGTTGTTGTTCTTGAAGATGTGGATCGCAATTCCACCAATGAAGGGATGAACACGCTGTGCCATATGCTGGATGACTTTGGGCATACGAGAAACGTGAGTTTCTTCTTTCTAAAAAGCGAAGAGACAACAACGAATATCGATTTTCATCGTCTTTGCGAACACACCGAGATGATACCGAATATAGACCCCAACATCTTGGCGTTTCACCTCTCCACGCTAGTGAACGCGTGCCAGGAATTCGCTTCTGAGAAGAAACTCATTCATGCTGATCGACTGAATCTGCGCAGAATTGTTGTTGGGCATCATTTTGGCGAGAGCTTCAAGCAGGATGATGTGTTCTGGAATGCGCTATGTACACTAGCTCATACACCTAGATGCTTCAAACATGCCCTTCGCAGAATTTGGCGAGAGTGGCAGAGCTTGGCGGGCGAAGTCGATCTCCTTGATTTAATATTATGGAGCTTGCTACGCGAAGGTTGTCCGGTCGGTTATGATTATCTGCGCGAGAACCTGCAGACACTTCGCCAACTTCCAGAAAATGATGTTGTAAACGATGAGAAGAATAAACCCATCAAACGCGTTCGGGAGCAAATAGCAAACCTACCATTATCTGATAACCAGCAAGTAGCCCTTAAAGTTGTGCTTACGCTCTTTGGCTTTGAGGTATCCATTTTTAAGGAGGAGAGCTTCTATATTGGAATGTCGTCCGATCATAGCTTTATTGGAAAGAATTTCCCAGTAGCGCCACAGTCCATAAAGAACACCGATGCAACAGATTATTTCAAACGCTTGGAGGCCGGGGCATTGGATTCCCAAGAGCTCTCCGATCAAATCGCGCTTCGGGTGATAGACCGATACGTCGATCATCAAGACGATTCTCTCCCCGACCTATTAGCTCGCCACCAAGCATGGGTAGATAAAATGGTGCAGTTTGAGGGCTTACTCCCGACAAAACGGCTGGTTGATGTAATTGAAGATCACATTCGTGCACTAGGGCGTATCTCTGGTGGCAAGGCGCGGGCTGAATCAAGCGGCTTCATAGAATTACGAAAAATAGCAAGGACAAGAGGAAATTCCTATGATGAGGTCAAGGGTAGACTTGAGTCGTTTGTCATTGCAGCTCTTGATTTTTCAATGGAATTGGCACAGTCGATATACGAGTGGTACGTGGATCGCCATGACCAGGAAATCAAGCGAAGCATACGGGATAGCTGGATAGCTGGATTACGCGAACGCATTGCAAATAACGATAGCTATCTTTGTAACGCACTTGATCCCGAATACCCTTATGGTCTCTTTCACACAATGAGGTTTCGCGATGAGTATCCAACGTACAATACCCCGCAAGATTGGCAGTGGCTTACTCAACACCTGATTAAATCGATTGAGCAGAATCCTGCCCAGATTGTGCCTGATGTTGTTTGTCTCTTCATTCGCGACCTTCGCGCGTCGCGAATGGGAGAAGGAGCGTGGTTTGAACTGGATGTCGAATTCTTCGAAGGGGTGTGTCCGACGTCATCAGAACGCGCTCGTATAGCAAGCCTTCTCATAATGTTCTCTCAGACGCATAATGCGCATAATGATACCGCCGCTAGAATTCAATACATAGAAGCGAAGTTAAAATCCTATTGCGAAGCTCCGAAAGATCAAAATGCAGAAATATAAAGACAGACCAGGCTACAAGAAAACCAAAATCGGTTGGATTCCGGAGGGGTGGGAGGTTGTTCATCTTGACCGTGTTGCTTATATCCAAACAGGTATTGCGATAAGCCAAAAGAATAACAGAGACTCCGTCGAGTTGCCCTATCTTCGTGTCGCCAATGTACAGGATGGCTACCTAGATCTTGAGCACATAAAGACGTTGCGCGTCGCCCGCTCTAAAGTGAATCGCTTCATGTTGAAAAAAGGCGATGTGCTAATGACTGAAGGTGGCGACTTCGACAAACTTGGCAGGGGCACTGTATGGC
>PXEC01000039.1 GCA_003566255.1 Candidatus Peregrinibacteria bacterium
AAGCCGTGCGGGAAATAATAAACTTTTATAAAGAACCGATTGAAAACCTGACAGTGATTTTTGACGATATAGATCTTCCGCTGGGAACAATCAGAATCAGAGAAAAAGGCTCCGCCGGAACTCATAAGGGGATGAAATCCATAATAAAAGAACTCGGAACGGAGGAATTCAAAAGGATTCGCATCGGAATAGAGAGTAGGGGAGAATTCGCCCCCAAACTTCAGGATATCCACAGCTTCGTCCTCAGCGACTTCCTGGAGAGGGAATACCCTCTAATCTTCGAAAGTATAAAAGAGGCATGCGAAGCGATTAGGGGTTGACAAAGCTTTGAAAAGGGGTATAAGCTGAGTGCTATTTTTTTCAACCCTTTTAACATGGAAAAGTATAAGGAACTAGTAAGTTCAAATTCCGTTCGCTGTCCGAAGCTGCAAGATGTAAAACATCGCGCGGATACGGACAAAGGACTGTGACGATCGATGCTCTGGTTCAAAATTTTGCAGACGGCGCAACGAGAGTACTATGCGAAGCAACGAACGACGGCGGCAGACATTGTGAAGAAAATGAGGATCAAAAATGTCATTTTTTGGCACTTTCATCTAATAGCGAAGACTAAATCGGATCCTAAAAACGCCGACTTCACGCAACGTAGAAAAACCCGCTAGCTCACGCGGGCAAGTTTGCGGCAGAGGCTTAAAAACTTCCTCTTGACCTCATCGCCAAAATTCCCTAAATTACACTGGCAATTTAAACACGAATAAACTAACAAAACACAATGTTTGCAATAATAGAAGCCTCCGGGACACAATACAAAGTTGAAAAAGGTCAGACCCTGGACATGAACAGGATGGAAGAGAAAGAGGGAAACACTGTAAATTTTGACAATGTTCTCTTGATTGAAGACGGAAAAGAAACAAAAGTTGGTACACCTTGGGTTGAAGGAGCATCGGTTTCGGCAAAAATTGTAGCGCACAAAAGAGGAGACAAAATTGTTGTCTTCAAAATGAAACCTAAAAAGAGATACCAGAAGACACAAGGGCACAGACAAGACCTAACAACAGTGGAAATAACTGATATAAAGGCAAGCGGAGCAAAGAAAACAGCCCCAAAGAAAACCGATTCAAAGCCTGCAGCGGAAAAAACAACGGAAAAAGAGAAAGCTCCAAAGAAAACCACAGCAAAAAGCACAACAACAAAAAAAGTGACAACTAAGAAAGCTCCCGCAAAGAAGAAAGCACCCGCTGAAGCTCAGAAGGCAGAGAAGAAATAACACTTATTTTCTCGTCACCATCCGGCGAAACGAAGGAGATTTTTTGAGCGTGCAAAAACTGTCTCTTCAATCCGAACCTTTCCTTGAACTTCCTGTTCCGACGAGTTTCCCCGTAAACATCATCTCCCACAACGGGATATCCAATAGCGGACATATGAACTCTTATCTGATGAGTCCTGCCGGTCGGGATCCCGACTTTTAACAAACTGACAACTCCCTCATCATAACTCTCAAAAACTTTTTCAACTTCATAATCCGTAACCGCGTAACGCCCCTCCCTCATGACCGCCATTTTTTTCCTATCCTTCAAACTGCGCCCGATAGGGGAGTCAATCTTGCCAATAGAATGAGAAGGTTCTCCAAAAACCAACACAACATACTCTTTTCCCACTTTCCCTTCCTTAAACTGGGATACAAAAAAGTCATAAGCCTTCTTAGTCTTCGCGATTAAAAGCGCTCCGGAAGTATCCTTATCCAAACGATGCACAATCCCCGGCCGATCCTTTTCCCCCGCGTCCGGGTCAACCTTACTCAGAATTGCATTTGCAACCGTTCCGCTCAAATGAGTCTCCCCCTCGCCCGGATGAACAACCATGCCGGCGGGCTTATCAATGACAAAACAGCTCTCATCTTCATACAAAATTTTCAGTTCGAAATGTTCAGCTTTTAATGTCGAAACTCCCAACACTGAATCCTTCAAGCTCTTCTCATTTACAAAGACATCATCATTTTCTGAAAGAATATATGCAGTTTTGACCTTTTTGCCATTCACCAAAATACCTCCTTCCTTGATCAACCTCTGCACCTTCGCGCGTGAAAGTTCCGGATATTTCAGAGTGACATATTTATCAAGCCTGATGTTTTCCATGCCTGTATTCTACCTTTTCATTCCTTTCCATACCATCTCAAAAATAACCTTGTGAGTTGAAGCGATTTCCGGATTTTCAATCAAAACCCCGTACTCATTACCTTTGTCCAAATGCATTATCGCGACTTTATCGTCGTATATATTCATTTCATTTTCAAACATGGATCCAAATTCAACGGGGTCCAGATACAAAAGTTCCGTCATGTCCTTCTGCCCGGTTGCATAATTAGAATTAAAGAAATTTTTAACCTCCGTGAGATCGGCGACAATACCCTTCATGGGAATTTTTCTGTTATATATTCTTGAATTTTTATAATCGACCAAAAAATCCTCCATGCCCCCCTCAAGCCATTTATCTATACACAAATAAGCATAAAAATATCTTGAAGCGTTAAGCGAATCGTAAAGGACATGCTTTACTCCGTCAGGCCCGTCAAAATAACTCACAACCGGTTTATTGAAATCCAAAACGCCTTGAAGAGAGCGGAATTTTGGGATAGCGGTCAATAACTCGGATTTATAATAATCCAGAGTTCGACATTTTCCATCAAGATAGGAGATCAAACAATTGGGATCGTTGGCGGAAAAACATTTTACACCTTTTTGAATAAATGAAGAAACAAGCCCTTTTTTTTCAAGGGATTTTAAAATTGAATAGGTGGAGGTTCGGTTCAAGCCGGTTCTTTTTGCGACAATGCTGACCGGTTGTGCCCCAATACTCAAAAGCTCGATGTAAATTCGTGTTTCACTATCCGAAAAACCGATCTGGGATAAACTATAATCAAGCATAGAAGCTACAATAAAACCTTTTTCGCTATTGTCAATACGCCAAAGGCCGATTTCTCACGAATTTGAGAACGCCTTGGAGGCAAGGGAGCGTATTTGCAAGAAAAAAGCAGTCCCGGGACTGTCTTTTTGAACTTTCCTAAAAACGCTCAGACTTTAAGGCTGTTAGCTAAACGGTTGTGTTATGCGGCTTCCCAAAGAGGCATGTCCGAGCGAAAAACGGCTCGGCCCCCCCCTTGGCGGGG
>PXEC01000043.1 GCA_003566255.1 Candidatus Peregrinibacteria bacterium
CAATTCCTCGTAGGCGGCATCCTGACGCTTCGCCGAATCGGTTTTATTCAGAACCACAATCAGAGGCGCGGATTCACGGACCAGCCGCCGCATCCATCCCTCGTCTTCCGCCCAGGGCTTTTCAGAAGAATCCAGAACCAGCAATACAGCATCGGCCCCGCGCACGGTCTGACGCGCCGACTGATTCATCATGCGGCCCAGCTCATTTTGCGCCCGGTGCACGCCGGGCGTGTCCAGTAGCGCAATCTGCCCGCGCTCATCGTTCAGAACGCCGCGGATCACGTGCCGAGTGGTTTGCACCACGGAACTGACAATGCTGACCTTTTCGTCCAGCATCCGATTCATCAGCGTGGATTTACCGACATTCGTTCTGCCTACAATGGCTGTAATTCCGCTTTTCATAAGCTGTCGAGGGCTCGCGATTCATTCACCCTATATTCGGCAGTTGCCGAGTTTGCCGTAGCGGCAAGGCTTGCGTCGTTTCGCTATAGAAGCCTATGCGAAACGACGCATAACGCAGCCGATGCGGTGAAATCGGCAACCCCTTGCGGCTTGAAATTCGGGAAGCTCGCCCGCACCTTTCGAGTGCGGGCGCTAAAAACAAAAAACTCCTTAATCGCAACAACATAGATCGCTTCCCGAATTTCAAGTGCCGGATATAGGTTCACGGTTCGGGAACCAGCGCAGCGCGCATGGTTTGTTCAATGATGTCCAGTGCCTCTTCATCCAGCAATTCCGGGATATAGGCAAGCGTCAAGTTCAGTTTTTTCCGGCTGAGGTTGAAGAAAAACCCAAGTCCGGGCGGAATCGGAACGCGCGGCCCGTGCCAGACCTGTGCCAGAGGCTGGTCCATAAATGCGGGCTGATCCAACAGGGTATCGCCTAGAAACGAGAAGGGAAATGTCCCGAATCCGCCCTTGAGCGGAAGCCGGGCCAGTTGTCCCATAAGAGACAGCGGTGCGATTCGCATCAGCATGGCAGCCTCCATGTAGCAATCCTGCACCCGCTGCCGGGTCTGATCATAGATTTGAAGCAGCAGATGTTCAATCAAGGCCCGCCGGTCCTGCATGATTTCAGAACGTGCCGACAGAAACAAAAAGGACAAGTGATTGAAAAACAGGCTTGAACGCCAGGCACCTGACTGACGGCGATCCATGGAGACAGGGATGACATAGGCGGGCAGCGCGCGGTTTTGGCGCTCCAGTGCCTGATGAAGCGTCTGCAGACAAACCGCCAGCAGAAAAGGCGAGAGCATCAGGAATCCGGCCTCCTCATAGGCCAGGGCCTCGATGGCCGCCGTTTCTTTTTCCGTGAAATCAAGAAATCGAAAGCGGGTTTCGCGACTTTCGACGCGGGTGAAGTCGGTCAGCGGATACGAGAATTCGGCGGCCGCGCGCAGCGTGCGGTTAACAATCTGACCGGCCTTGAATTTGCGTCGCCACTGAGACAAATGCGCGGGCTCGGCACACGGGATCTCCCTCAGGATCGGAACAAGGTCCCGGCTGGCGCGCCAGCCGTCGAAAAGCACGAGAAACCCCTCCGCACCGCGCGCATCGAAGAGTCGATGATCAAAGACCATGCTCAGCCAGGCGCGACCGTCCGGACTGTGAACCGCGTGAAAGGCGAGATGCGTGGTCTCGTTCGGGAACGGATCGTTCACATGATCGGCCAGAGAAAACGGAACCGCGTCGGCACAGGGCTCAGCAAGGGTTTCGGTGGTGAACGGAATCGGGGAACACAGAGATTTTCGCGGAACCTTCCAGTAAGGAGCCAGGTTGATGTCGCGACGAACCCGGCCGCGCAAAATGGGAATCGCCTGGCTGAAAGCGTGGATATCCTCCAGAAAAGCGGGTTCGTTTAGCGGCCCGTCCAAAGCCAGAATAATCTGGGAGGCATTGCCTGCGCCAGTTCGTTTCTTCAGCAGGCGGTCGAACGTGTTAATGACCCAGTCAATGCCTGTAAGATAGCGTTTTTTTTCTATGAATGGCACTCGAAGATCTTCCTGTCGCCGGTTAAACTTATACATGCAGGCTCTTGCAAAACCTCTTGCGGCGGCGACGGCCCGCCTTCGCAAAACTTACGGCGAGGCATGCGCGTCGCCCTCCATCTATAAGGCCCTTCCGAGTTTAACGTGGTTTTTTTGCAGCCTTATGCTGCTGGCCTTTGCACATGCAACGTTTTCGGGGCGAGCCCCTAGCCAGCCAGCTCATGGGCAATTCGCCCGGCCAGCGCATGAAGCGTGTGGAAATCCTCTTTTTTCAGTCCCGACTGAATCAGCTTCAACTGAAAGGTCTTCTCGATGAACACCAGAATTTCCACGAAGCTCATGGAATCAATTCCAAGCTCCTGAATCGGCATTTCGGCATCGATGGTTTCCGGTTCGCGACCAAGAATCAACGCAGCTTCACGGACCAGTGCTTCTTGTATCTCTTGTTTATTCATGGCGCGGAAAACTAAAATTTTTTTCAGGATAAGACAAGTCTATTGTTCCGGATACAGATTGACTTTCACGGGCCAATGCAGTTTGATCCATCTTGGTTGCCAGAGTATTCAGGCCTTCCTTCCCAGCCATCGGAAAGCGGAGGTTTTTTTGTGCAGGCATGCAAGCAAGCCAGGGCTTGACCATGAATCAGGACATGATTTTTCGCGATACTCGGTTCGCCTATGCTGAAAACGGCTGGGCACTCGATATTCCGCGGTTGCAGCTCGGATCCGAGCGAATGACCTGCATTGTGGGACCGAACGGATCCGGCAAGAGCACGCTGCTCAGACTGGCATGCGGCATGCTCGCGCCGACCCGCGGCCAGGTTTGTCTGAACGGAACCGCGCTGGCAACTATGCCGCGCCGCACCGTGGCGCGCCAGATCGCGTTTCTGCCCCAAGAAAGCCCGCCCTTGTTCGATTACTCCGTAGACATGGTCGTTCAAATGGGTCGCTATGCGCATGTCGGGTGGACCGGTGCTCTGACGGAAGAAGACCGTCAGGCCGTGAATCAAGCCCTGACTGCCGTATCCATGGAGCCCTTGCGTCGCCGCCCGCTGTCGCATCTCTCGGGCGGAGAGCAGCGACGCGCCTTGATCGCCGCCGTTCTGGCGCAGGAATCGGATCTTCTACTGCTCGATGAACCCACCGCCTCGCTCGATATCCACCATGCCGCCG
>PXEC01000009.1 GCA_003566255.1 Candidatus Peregrinibacteria bacterium
AAAAAAGGGGGAAAATCGCTCAGCGGGAAATGTGAGAGTCAGCATAAAAATACTCGCGAAAAACAGATTCGGTCTGATGAACGATATTGCCGAAGTGATTTATGACCGGGTACTCGATGTTTATTCTTTTAAGGGCTGGGCTTCCAGACATAAAAAAGAGGCTCACTTTACGGCCGATGTTCTTGCGAAAGATCTACCCACGATCAGCCATATTTTTGATCAGTTGACACAGATCGACGATGTGATCCATGTTTACAGAACAACCAAAAAATCTTTGTGGACTCTCTCTTTTTTGGTCGTTCTCACGGCGCTTTTCTGGATTTTTCACCCCATACTTCTACTTCTGATGGAGCGCAATATTCTTATACCTTTGGACAGTTTGCAGGGGCAGTTTATTGCCTATGGAAGCCTTTTTGTTCTGATCTTTGCTGTCCTTTACCTGACAAGTGTATTCAGAAAATACTTCCCATATGTTAGGAAGGGGAAGCGTTTGTGGATAGTATCGTTTTTGATCCCTCTGCTTGCCATGTTCACCCTTGCCGTGGAAATATGGTATTTCGATGTCAGGTTGAACTGGCTGATAATATTCTTGCAAATATTATTGGTTTATTTGTTTATCTCCGTGAGCTTTTTCAACTTCAGGAAGGCTATGAAGAAAACCGGAAATGCATAACATCTCCATCTTTCACCTCGTACTCTTTACCTTCTATACGTAGTAGCCCCATTTCCTTCGCGCCGTGTTCGCCTCCCGCCTTTATAAAATCCTCCGCGCTGACGACTTCTGCTTTTATAAATCCTTTTTCAAAGTCCGTGTGGATTACTCCGGCCGCCTGCGGCGCCAATGCTCCTTTTTTGACGGTCCACGCACGTGTTTCCTTCGGTCCGGATGTAAAAAAAGTTATGAGATCCAGCGTATTGTAGGCCGTTTTTATCAAGTGGTTGAGGCCGGTTTCTTCTATTCCGATGGATTTGAGATATTCATTTGACTCATCTTCTTTCAGAACTGAAAGGTCCTGTTCCAGCTTGGCACAAATGGGAATTATTTTGTCCTTGTCGTACGTCCCCAGTTTTTGAGCATACTGTTCCTTATCTATATTCTCGATTTCACTCTCCGGAACGTTTATGAAATACAGGTGCGGCTTCATGCTTAGCAGGTGCAAGTCTTTCATGAGGATTTTTTCTTTTTCGGAAAGCTCCATGTTTGAAGCGAGAACTCCTTTTTCCAGCTGATCCATGACTTTTTCCAACAACTCAAGATATTCTTTCTTTGCTTTGTCTCCGGATTTCGCTTCCACTCTTGCTTTGTCCAGGCGCTTTTCCATCGTTTGAATATCGCTGAGAAGCAGTTCAGATTCAATTATTTCTCTGTCAGTTCCGGGGTCTATTTTTCCATGGACGTGTATTATGTTCGCGTCATCGAAAACTCTGACCACGTGTCCGATCGCGTGGCAGTTCCTTATGTTGGCCAGAAATTGATTTCCAAGTCCCTCACCTTTGCTCGCTCCCTTTACAAGCCCCGCGATATCTACGAACTCTATGGTCGCTGGAATTATCTTTTCGGATTTAGATAATTCAGCCAACTTCGCCATTCTGCTGTCCGGAACTTCAACGATCCCGACGTTGGGATTTATCGTGCAGAAGGGATAATTCTGGACATCGGCCCCCTTTGTTCGCGTCAGGGCGTTAAACAAAGTGGATTTCCCGACATTCGGCAGCCCTACTATTCCTATTTTAAGAGACATTGAATTTGCTTAAGTTTATGGATATCGATCTGCCCCGGGGCGGTTTTTTCTCCCTCCCGGAGAGGTGCATACATTAAATAGTTGCCGAACAGATGTCCAGCCGCTCTTGTGATTTTTCCGTGCTTACCCATGCAAACCACTATGAGCTTGGCATTTTTTGAATTTTCACTCAAGAACCGGAGCATTGTAATGCTATCTTTTGGCGTTTTTGCTGTCGTCGCGATTTTTATTATGTCCGCGTTTCTTTTTTTGATTTCACCAAGCTTTTTCTGCAATTGCTTTGGTGACGGTGTTTTTTTGAAGTCGTGGTAGGAAATTATTATTTTGCTTTCCGGGTGATATTTTTTTATCAGAGCTATCTCCTTTTTGTTTGTTTTGTGATCCAAGTCAAAAAAATCAATTTTGAACTGTTCCGTGTTTTTTAGATTTTTCCCGTTTGTGACCTTATATATTATGGGCTTTTTTTTGAGATTGAAAATCTTCTCCAAGTCTTGCTTTTTACTTTTTATATCATCGAACCGGATCTCTGTGACCTCCGCGATCTTTTGTGCTTCTTTAAAGTCCCCTAGAAGAGAATTTATTCTTTTTTTTCGTATTGGAATACAAATCATTATTCGTCTATTAAAAACAGCTTCAACGCGTCTTCCACTGTTTTTATGTCCGGGAAGTTTGGATATATGAGGATGTGGTGCGTGCGTCTCAGGTTGTAGTACACGAGAGTGCTTAAACGATTGTCCACAACCACGTTTACTTCCTCCTCTTTCAGAAAATTGCTGAGTTCCAGTGGCTTTTTCTTGGATTCGGGAAGTTTTTTGCAATGATACTTCGCGACTTTGTTTCCGTCGATTTCCGCGAACAAATATGCTTTTGTTGCCGGGAGTGTTGACGCGACTTTTGCCTTTAATGTTCTACCACTGCTTATCGGGACCGCTATTTTTATTTTTTTTGCCTCCGGTATGTGGGTGTAAATCGCGAAATCCTTAATGTGCGGATCAATTTGCTTTATCTTTTCTCTCAAAAAATTGAGTTCCTCTCTCAAATCCTGAAGTCCCGCGAAGGGGTTTATTTCAACAAACGCCTGTCCGAATACAAATGTTCCCGCTCTTCGCAGTTTTAGTTTTTTCACTTCCCTTACCAGTTTTTTGTTTTTGTGTAGGATCTTGCTTATTTTTCGGCTGAGCACCGGGTCGTCCCAGTAGTCAAGCAGGTAAAACAAGGCTTCCTTCGCGCTCGTTATTCCCACCTTGAGTATCAACACCGATATTATTCCGCTTACAATGCCCTCTATGTAAGGGATTTCTCGATAATTGGCTATAACTGAGACCAGGACGGCTGTTCCGGTCAGAAGGTCCATCTTTTTTTCGTTTGCCGTCGCTATTAGGGATAAAGAGTTCGCTTTTTCGCCCGCCTTT
>PXEC01000114.1 GCA_003566255.1 Candidatus Peregrinibacteria bacterium
CTCTCCTCATTCCCCATCGGGATCCTTATCATCGAACCACGATCCGTTGAAGAAAATTTTATCTCATTCGGTGCTTCAAAATCAGGATCCAATCGCCTATAAGAATTGACTGATGAATTCATGGTCAAACAAAGATCTTTGGCATAGGCCAAAATGCCGGTTATAAATTTATAAGCGTCCCCGGACAAGAAATTTTTGTCATCTTTTGAATAAAATATATTTTTTCCTCCGCGTGCCAAAGAAATGTTCGTATGCATCCCGCTACCGTTCAGATTTTGCATCGGCTTCGGCAAAAAAGAAGCTGTGAATCCCATGGATTTTGCAACTTGTCTCGCCAAAAGTTTATAAAGCTGTATTTGATCGGCAGTATCCAAAGCTGACGAATAATGAAAACTCAGCTCGAATTGAGCGGGCGCGACTTCCGGATGATCCTTCTCATTTTGAAACCCCAATGCCCGTTGAACTTCGGCAAATTTATCAATAAAAAGTCTCAGAGTATCACGAGGCAGAGAACTGAAATATCCGCTCATGGTGGCCATCTCAAAACCTTCTCTTTCATCAAAAGATTGTTCCGCCTTTTCCCCCGCGAACAAGAATCCCTCAACCTCGGGTGCCACGTTCACAGTCACTCCCAACTCTCTCAAATCAACTGAAAACTGACTCAAATGAGAACGAAAATCCGAAATATAAAAACTGCCGTCCCCGTTACAAACATTCGCGAAGACCAAAACTTTCCCCGCTCCAAAAAGATCCGCCGGGACCCACCGAAAACTGGACCAATCCACTTTTAATCGCAAATCGGATTGCTCCAACTCCGTAAAACCTCTAACGGAAGATCCGTCAAAAGTAAGATTATCCTCCGAACGGACAATATATTTTTTATCATAATCCAAAGCGCACAACTTTCCCTCCAAATCTGAAAAACAAACAGTGACCGCCTTGATTCCTTTTTCCTTATCAAGATATTTCAGCAATTCCGCGCGCATATCATCACTGGTTTCCCCCGCCAATCTTCGCTCTTTAAGCTGGAGATTTTTTTCTTCAAGCTCCGGATAAGACAAGTCCAACAAATGAGGTTGATTAAAAAGAATTTCACCATAATCTCTCTCCCTTCCTCTGATCTCATTTGCTCCTGCAAACTTGTTAGAAAAATTACGACTAATAGCCCTTCCTTCTTTAGAAGTTTCCATGGTGAAAAAATTTAAAAAACATTACTTAACAAATAACAACATACAAAAAACATTACAATAAAAATATACAAACAACAGCTTGCGTACAAAAAAAGATTATGTCAAAAAAACAGAATTAAAGGAAAAACAAAGTCGCTCCACCCACGGCCAACACACAAACAAAAGCCGTTAAAACCCGTAAAGAAACTTTTTTGGCTCCAAACAAAAGCATTATCGCCGCCTTGACACTGGTATTGGTCATCGTTGCTATCGTTATTGCGGTGGCGGCAGCAGTTGATTCGATTTTACCTTCACTGACGGCTCTGGCCATTGAAAGAGTAATGGCATCAACATCGAAAAATCCGGAAAAGAAACTGGTCAAGTAAACACCCTTATCTCCCAAAGTCGCCATCCCGAATCTGGACAAAAACAAAATCAAAGTAAAGAACATTGCAAACCTCAAAGCCGGCCACAAGCTAAAAGGACTTTTTACGGCCATAACGTCTTCCTTCAACTCCTCAACCTCCGGCTCTCTTTTGAACCAATAATAAAATGCAAAAGCAATCCCTGTAATACCCATCGCCAACATCGGAATATAAACGATTCTTAAAAGATCGGTACTGAACACGGCAACCTCGACCAAAACTCTGAAAAACATAGCCGTACTCGCGACAACGACAGCCAAAACATACGGATTAACAACAGACTTATTCTTCTTACTTTCCCCGGAGAAACTCAAAGTGAGCGCCGTACTGGAAATGAATCCGGCCAAAAATCCGGTAAACGCAATCCCTCTTTTTTCACCCGCGATCTTAATCGCGATGTAACTTGCAAAAGAAATTCCGCAGATAAAAACGACCATCAACCAAATAATATAAGGATTAAAAAAGTTGTATGGTCCGTAAGCCTCATTCGGCAAAAGAGGTAAAATAACAAAAGCGATGATTATAAATTGAATCGTTGAAATGAGTTCCTTGTCCTTGAGTTGTTTCGCCCAATCGTGCAAAGGCCTCTTGAAATGCAGGATCATCAAAACCGTGATTGCAACCGTAGTAGCAACAACAAAATATTCCAGTGCGCAAAGAATTCCCACAATATAAACGATAACCGCAGCAACCTCGGAGGTTGCTCCCGCCTTTTCGGTTTTATGTCCCCCAAGAATATATGCCGCAACAATCAAAGCAAAAAACCCAACTGTTATAACGGGCAAAAGCCACGGAGAATAAGGAGACAAAATCTGCGCCAACGCCCCCAATATACCAATTAAAGCAAAAGTCCTTATACCACCGAACCCTTGGTAATTTTCGGTCTGAAATATGTGCTCTCTCTCAAGCCCTATAAGACTGGCTAGAACGAAAGCCGCACCCAATTGTAAGAAAATGCCAAAATCCATCAAGAGATTATAGCATTTTTTTAGCCTTTATTCAAAGCGCGAAGAGCAGAAGTGGAGATTTTCATCTTTTTCATCTTGCCGGTTTTGGGGTCCAAAACTTTTTTTGTAACCAGATTAGGCATAAATCTACGCTTCGTCGCGTTGCAAGCATGACTTCTGTTGTGCCCAGTACTCGGCTTTTTCCCTGTGATTTGACAAACTTTAGACATAATTCTACTTAAGTGTGAGTAATTCTATCTTTTTTTATTCAAAAATCAAGCCGCATTTTCAAACTCACTCAACTTTCTTTTCGCCTCCTTCAGAATTTTCTTTGCACAACCCGCATTGGAATATTGAGAATAACAGTGGATAGCCAAAGCCGGATTGTCTTTTGCCGCAGCCATCAAAACTTCATCAGCGTATTTTTGATCCGAATAAAGATAATAAAAAAACATGACAACAGTCGGATCCTCTTCAACCAAACGCCAGAGAGCTTCTGAAAGCAGGTTTTCAAAAACCTCTTCATCCAAATGTTCTGAATATTTCCCCTTGTAAAACAACAAATATTTGGGAAAATTTTCAAGCAGAAA
>PXEC01000053.1 GCA_003566255.1 Candidatus Peregrinibacteria bacterium
AGATTTAAAAGATGCCCTGCGAAAAAAGGACGCCCCGCTGCTCCAAATACTTCGATCTTTAAAATCAAAAATTCTCGAAAAAGAGATACATGAGCGCAAAGGCGGGAAAGCCGTCCTCCGTGAAGAGCAGGTCCGCGAAGTGCTTCTGAAAGCTGCAAAACAGCGGAAAGACGCTATCAGCCAATACAGAGAAGCAGGAAGGACGGATCTTGCCGAACAGGAAGAGTATGAGCTTCAGGTGATCGAATCATACCTTCCCCAAATGTTATCCGAAGATGAAATCAAAGAACGGGTCTCCGATGTCATTCAACAAACAGGTGCCGAATCTGTTTCCGATACAGGAAAAGTAATGGCCGCACTCATGCCTGAAATCAAAGGAAAAGCAGATGGTTCTCTCGTAAACCGTATCGTACGCGAACTGCTGGGATCGTCATGAACCTTATAGACGGGATCGTTTCCATTTTTATTCTTTATTTTGCATGGATCGGATTTCGAAATGGTCTCGTAAAAGAGGTTTTTCGCATCGTCGGTCTTGTACTTGCCTGTTTCTTTGCTTTTCAGTATGCCGATTTTGTAGGCCCTTTATTACATCCGCTTCTTGACATCCCTTCGAAATATTTACCTTATATTGGTTTTGCCCTTATTTTTGCTCTTTCATTCTTCGCCGTTCAAATAGGCATCATTTTTCTTGATTCTATTATTCAGCTTCTTTTGTTAAGTATTCCCAACCGCCTTTTCGGATCTCTTTTCGGGATTATAAAAGGCAGTCTCATGGTTAGCATTGTTCTTATTTTTCTTTCCGGATTTAATTATCCGAAAAGTGAAGTCATCCATAATTCTCTTTTATACAGACCGATTCTTAATGTTGCACCCGCATCCTATGATGTCGTAGCCAGAGTTCTTCCAGGAGTAAAACCTTACAAAGATTCCGTTGATAACTACCTTTCCCTGCCCGAAATAAAAGAATAACACCATGTCATTTTTATCTGTTAAAGATCAACTCAAAGTAATTGAAAGAGGTGTTGTTGAGATCATCCCGAGAAAAGAGCTTGTTGAAAAACTGCAATATTCCTTAAATAATGACACGCCTCTTCGTGTCAAGTTGGGATGTGATCCAACCAGGCCCGACCTTCATCTGGGTCATTCTGTGATATTACGGAAAATGCGTCAGTTTCAGGATTTGGGCCATCACACCATTCTCATAATCGGCGATTTTACTGCAATGATAGGCGATCCTTCCGGTGCCAACAAAACACGTCCCGCTCTTTCCCGCGAGGAAGTGGTTGCCAACGGAAAGACCTACTTGCAACAGGCTTCAAAAATTTTAAATACAAAAAAAACTGAAATTGTTTATAACTCGGAGTGGTTGTCTCCGATGACGTTTGAGGATGTGATCCGGCTCGCTTCTCATTATACGGTAGCACGTATGATCGAGCGGGATGATTTCACCATACGCTATCAAAATAATAATCCCATTTCGCTTCACGAATTTTTGTATCCTCTTGCTCAGGGCCAGGATTCGGTTTATTTACAATCGGATATCGAACTTGGTGGAATCGATCAAAAATTTAACCTTCTTGTCGGCCGGCATTTACAAAAAGAGTTCGGACTTTCTCCCCAAATCTGTTTAATGACCCCTCTTCTTGAGGGCACCGACGGCACCCGGAAAATGTCAAAATCATACGATAATTATATTGGTATTGATGAAAATCCCGAAGACATGTATGGCAAGGTGTTATCCATTCCCGATTCCCTGATTTATCCCTATTTCGAATTAATTACCGATGTGGAACAGGCTCATCTTCCCAAATTGAAAGAAAAAGCCGTGACCGACCCGAGAAACACAAAACATGATCTCGCCTGGACGATCACAAATATGTACCACGGCTCCGAACATGCGAATCATGCCCGTTCCCATTTTGAAAAAACAGTCATCAAGAAAGACGTACCGGACGAGATGCCTGAGTTCGTCCTTCAGGACGGGGAAACACAGCGCCTCCTTGATGTTATAAAAAGCACAGGTTTAATCTCCAGTAACAGCGAATGCCGAAGATTGATCACTCAGGGTGGCGTTACACTGAATGGTGAAAAAATTACCGATCCCGGTTATGAATTTACAGCTCAATCCGGCAAAGAACTCATTCTTAAAATCGGGAAACGGAAGTTTGCCAGGCTGAAAGCGAAATAATTTCCTCTCCTGTTTTTTTGTTAATCACTTATTTTTTCGCTAAACACCGGCCTGGTTTTTTGCAATGTACAAGCACATGGGAGGTATGTTTCTGTACTCTTTTTTTATATCGACCCGGGTAAAATGTTTTTCCAGATAGGGTTTCAGGTGCAAAGAGGTCTGATACGCCAAAAATTTTCCTCCCGCTGCAATATATTGTACCGATAGTTCAAGAATTCTGTGTTTTGTCTCCTCATCTAAAAAAGAAAAAGGGATGCCGGATATAATGTAGTGGACCGAATTCCATTTTTTTGATGCCATTATTTCTTCAACGTATTCGGCGCTTCGATTCACTACCGTTAATCTCCTGTCTTTTATTTTTTTCAATTCCGTTGAAAATTCACGGTTTGTTTCAATGGCAATAATTTCAGAACCGGGAGTCATTTTTTGCAGCATGGCCTTTGTAAACACACCGTCGCCCGGCCCATATTCCAAAACACGTATATCTTTTTCAAAATCTATGTGTTTGCAGATTTTTTTTATCGTAAATCCGGAGGTTGGAGTTACCGAGGCAACCTTCTTGTCTTTTATAAAATTCTTCAGGTATAATAAGGTACTCATTGCAAAATTTGTTGATCCATTCTTCTTGTCACGCTTCTGTTCTCTTAATCATACGAATCTGTCCGTTTAACAAAAACTTTTTTTTACTCCAAAAGTGCTGTTAGGATATTCCATTTTTTACTTCCTCTATTTGATCTCTGATTCGTATAGCTTCTTCAAATTCCATGTTTTTTGCCGCTGTCATCATCGCTTCTCTCAGATGATCCAGAAATTCCGTTTTATCTTCAAAAACAACTTCTTTCATCGCCGGTGAAGCTTTATATCGAATCCCTTCTTCGGCTACTTTTATCTGCTCCAGATAGTTTGCCGGCTCTTTTTCTGTTTCCATATCGAAT
>PXEC01000033.1 GCA_003566255.1 Candidatus Peregrinibacteria bacterium
CTGAACGATGGTAAAATATTAAGATAAAGTCAGAGTTTTTCAAGCTTTTTCAGAAGCTGGCTAGCCTTATCTTCCTCTTCTCGCATGCTACGTTTTTCTTCCTCTTTTATTCGTGCCAGCTCTTCCCTCACGGACTCTTGGTCGATTTCTCGGGGCGGCCTACCTTTTATTCGGGCCATCTCATTTTTGTATTCCTCATCCAGTTTAGCCAGTTGATTCTTCTCCTTGACCATTATGTCTCTAAGTTTGACGATCTGCTCTTCAGTCAATATCGGCATTATCTGGAGCCAATATTCTCTTTCCTCTTCGTTCATTGACTCGGTTTCAAATATAAGTTTGATCAGATCGGGAAATTTTTCACGAATCAAGGGAGGAACTATGTACTTTTCTTCGACATCCTTTATGTACTGTTCAGCAGTCTTATTCTTATTTTTTTCGTCCACCTTCGGCATCTTCCCGGATCAATTAAATTATAAAAACATCCCCCACGGACTTTTCAAATTTTTCTTTGGTTACTCTCAACTTTTCCACCAGATTTTCCATCTGGTAACTGTCGACATATCCCGCGTCGTAAAGATCTCTAACTTTACGAATGGCGGACAGCGTGTTTACCGCCTCCAAATCAACTTCTCCTCTTTTCTCTTCACTGAGAGAGTTATAAACATCATCGTTTATGAGCGTGTGAGGAACGAACAAGTCAATCTTGCCGTCCTTCACAAGACCGATCACAAACTCAAGGAACTCTTTGTTTTCGGGTTTTATCCCTCCCTGCACTGCAAGCGGAGTATTCAGCTCCTTCTGGTGCGATTCATCTATAAACACCGATTTTTGTTGTTTCTCATCGTTGGATACATCCATAATGTCTACACGTAATTATTGAATTTATCTCGCAATTATAGCAAAATCAGGCATATAAATCAATTTTAATGGACAAAAGCGAGGCTGAAAAAAGGATAACGAAATTAAAGGAAAAAATAAATGATTTAAACTACAAGTATTTCGTTCTTGATGAGAGTGAAGTTGACGAATCTGTCAGAGATTCCCTGAAGCGTGAACTCATAGATCTCGAAAATCGTTTTCCACAATACATAACCTCGGACTCTCCAACGCAAAGAGTCGGGAGCGTTCTGTCCGGGAAGTTTAAGAAAATGCCGCACAAATATCGGAAAAAAAGTCTTTCCGATGTATTCAGCCACGAAGAAATAAGAGAATGGCACAAAAGGATAAAAAAACTTGTCCCGGACGAGATCGAATTTGTTTGCGAGCTTAAAATCGATGGACTCAACATAAGCGTACAGTACGAGAAAGGGATTTTTGTGCACGCCCTGACGAGAGGAGACGGAAAAACGGGAGAAGATGTGACGCACACGGCAAAAACAATCTCCTCCGTCCCGCTAAAACTTAATCGCGTTATGGACGTTGAGGTTTCAGGAGAAGTTTTTCTGCCCAAGAAAAGTTTTCTGGCGCTTAACGAAGAACAAGCCAAAAAAGGAATGTCTCTTTTTGCCAATCCCAGAAATGCCGCCGCGGGAACTGTCAGACAACTGGACCCAAAAATCGCCGCGGATCGCAATCTGGACATGTTTTTCTATCATCTTAATGTTGAAGGAGAAAAAGAATATGTAAAAACCCAAGAGGAGACCCTAAAAACCCTTCGATCTTTAGGATTGAGAATTTGCAAATATTATAAAAAAGTGGATTCATTGGATGAGGTGATCGCGTTCTGTGAGGAGTGGCAGAACCGCAGAAGTTCACTGCCTTTCGAGATAGACGGCATCGTCATAAAGGTCAACGATCTGGATCAACAAAAAAAAATGGGGTTCACGGCAAAGGCCCCCAGATACGCGATAGCTTACAAATTCCCGGCCGAAGAGGTTTCCAGCAGAATCATGGACATAATCCTGCAAGTCGGGAGAACCGGCGCGATTACTCCCGTTGCCGTGCTAAAACCGACCCTCGTCGCGGGCAGTGTGGTTTCCAGAGCAACTTTACACAATGAAGATGAAATAAATAGGAAAGACATAAGAATAGGGGACACGGTGATAATACGAAAAGCCGGAGACGTGATACCGGAGGTGGTGGAGGCTATCAAAGACTTAAGACAAGGCACGGAGAAGAAATTCAAATTCCCCGGGGAATGCCCCACGTGCGGATCACCGATAGAAAGAAAGCGAGGTATGGCGGCTTATTATTGCACAAATAAAAACTGTTACGCGGTTGAGCGGGAGAGAATAAGCCATTTTGTCTCGAGAAAGGGTTTCAACATTGACGGACTCGGAGAAAAAGTAGTTACACAGCTGATGGAGGCGGGATTAATACAAGATCCCGCGGACATTTTTTTTCTACACCCGGACGACGTCATGGGTCTGCCCCTTTTCAAGGAGAAAAGGACAAATAAGCTGTTTAAAAGCATAGAGGACTCCAAAAATATAGGCTTGGACAAATTTCTGTTCGCGCTGGGGATAAGATATTTAGGAGAGCAAAGCAGTTTTGATTTCGCAAAATTTTTAATGCAAACGGACTCTTTCCAAAAGTCCCCGGACATAAGCTCACTCATAAAAACGGTGCAAAATTTTTCACCGGTGAAAATAAAAAATATAGATGGGATCGGGGAAAAAATGGGATCCGCGATTTATGACTGGTTTCACGACGAAAGCAATATCGAATATCTGAAAAAACTTCAGCGGGCGGGAGTTGAATTTGAAGTGGCGGAGAAGAAAAGCGACGAACTGGGAGGAAAGAGTTTCGTTCTAACCGGAACTCTCGAGTCCATGACGAGGGATCAGGTAAAGGATCTGATAAAAGGAAGCGGGGGGAAGGTCAGTTCGTCCATCACAAAAGAGACCGACTTTCTCGTGGCGGGGGGATCTCCAGGATCAAAACTAAAAAAAGCAAAAGAAATGGGAGTAAAAATAATAAATGAAGAGGAATTCAAAAAGCTGTTTTAAATACTGAAAACGGCTACGCTATGCGGTTTTTAAACTTATCAAGCAAGACTTGGGGCAAGAGAGCGTGTGAAGCAAGGCGTCTCAGCACGTTACATTTCTATGAAAGTGCGGGGAACGAATGATTTCCTGAAAAGAGCCTTTTCAGGAAGCAGAGCGAGCC
>PXEC01000072.1 GCA_003566255.1 Candidatus Peregrinibacteria bacterium
AACCAGAGCATCGATCGTCACAGTCCTTTGTCCGTATCCGCGCGATGTTTTACATCTTGCAGCTTCGGACAGCGAACGGAATTTGAACTTACTAGTTCCTTGTACTTTTCCATGTTAAAAAGGTTAAAAAAATGTGTGCTCAGTGTATACTCCTTTTTAAAGTCTTGTCAACCCCTAATCGCTTCGCATGCTTCTTTTATACTTTCGAAAATCAGCGGATATTCTTCCTCCAGGAAGTCGCTGAGGACGAAGCTGTGGATATCCTGAAGTTTTGGAGCGAATTCTCCCCTACTCTCTATTCCGATGCGAATCCTTTTGAATTCCTCCGTTCCGAGTTCTTTTATTATGGATTTCATCCCCTTATGAGTTCCGGCAGAGCCTTTTTCTCTGATTCTGATTGTTCCCAACGGAAGATCTATATCGTCAAAAATCACTGTCAGATTTTCAATCGGTTCTTTATAAAAGTTTATTATTTCCCGCACGGCTTCACCGGATCTATTCATGTATGTGGCGGGTTTTACCAGGAGAAGATCTTCGTCTTTATATTTTATTTTCGCGATGATCGCTTTGAACTTGCTTTCTTCCTTCCATTTCACTTCAATCCCCTCTTCTTCAAGTTCTTTCACAAATTGATCAAGAACAAGAAAACCGGCATTGTGCCGCGTTTTAAGATATTTTTCTCCTATATTTCCCAGTCCTACAATGATTTTCATGCTTTTCAATTATTTGCGATAAGGTATCTTTTTGTCCAGTATCTTTATTTGGTCTCCGAATTGCGCTCCCTGTTTTTCCACGGCCCTTTTCAATCCCGATTTTTCCATGAAATGATAAACTCTTTCAAGACCTTCAATGTTGTTTATATCCGTCATTTTTATCAGTTTCTCTATTCTTTTTCCTCTGATTCTGAAAATTTTGTAATCCTTTTTCCTTATTACTTTTTCTATTTCAAATTGTTCTTTGTCGATGTGCGGTTGTAAAACGGGGATTTCCGCTGTCGGTCTCTTTTTTCTTTGTTTCGCTTCCTCTTTTTTTATTTCGATGAGGTTTTCCACGAGTGCGAAAAGTAACGGTTTAAGTCCTTCTTTTGTTATCGCGGATATTGCAAAAGTTTGCGATTTTGGAGCGATTTTTTTCAGGATTTTGAGTTTTTCTTTTGTTTCCTTTTCATCGAGCATGTCTATTTTGTTCAGCACTACAATCTGATTCTTTTTTGCCAGAGTTTTATCAAATTCCTTCAGTTCCTTGTTTATTGTTTTGTAATTTTGCTCCGTATCTTCAAGTGTACCGTCGATGAGGTGGACAAGAAGTTTTGTCCTGCTTATGTGTTTGAGAAATTGATGTCCGAGGCCTTTTCCTTTGCTTGCGCCTTCTATCAGGCCGGGGATGTCGGCGGCTATGAAGCTGTCATTTGGGGATCCCCCGAATTTTCTCATATCCACTACTCCCAGATTCGGGATCAAGGTTGTAAAGTGGTATGCAGCTATTTTGGGTTTCGCGTTGCTGATTACGGAAATAAGTGTGGATTTTCCCGCCGAGGGAAGTCCGATTATCCCTATATCCGCGACCAGCTTCAATTCAAGTAAAATTTCTTTTGACTCTCCGGGCTCCCCGTTCTCCGCGAATCTTGGAGCTTGATGTGTGGAACTTACGAATCTTGCGTTTCCCATTCCTCCAATTCCTCCCTTCGCGACGGTGAAGTTGTCTTCGTCTTTTTCCAGATCCGCCAGCATTTGGGATTTGTCTTCGTTAAAGACCACTGTTCCCGGGGGAACTTCCAGGATTAAATTTTCGGCGTTTTTCCCGTGTCTGTTCTTACTTTTTCCGGGAACGCCTTCATCCGCCTTGTATGTTTTTCCGCTTGTTATGTGGCTTAATGTGTTGAGGTTCGGGTTTACTTTAAGAATTATGTTTCCTCCTTTCCCTCCGTCTCCGCCATCGGGGCCGCCTCTGGGAACAAATTTTTCACGGCGAAAGCTGGCGCATCCGTCGCCGCCTTTCCCCGCAAGCACTTTTATTTTAACTTCGTCGCAGAACATGGTGGCAATATAACACATTTGTGTCCGTTTTTTACATGGCAATTAAAAAAGCTCAAAAAAGGTGCCTGACCGCGTTTTTTGTTGTAAAAAAATGATTTATGGGGTTTAATGTTGGCACTTGATTTTCGGTTGCTTTGCCCGGGTGGCGGAATTGGTAGACGCGCGGGATTCAAAATCCCGTCTTGGCAACAAGGTGAGGGTTCGATTCCCTCCCCGGGCACCATTGATCTGCTAACGAACTGAAATGCTAATCCTTCTTACGGCAATTTATAATTTGGCCCTTCCTTACTGGGATACGCTAAAAAAATATCTTTCAAAGGAAGATATTTCCTCGCTTACCATCATTCATTCGCCAAATATTTTTGGACATCCTATAGGAATTGCGATTCTTGTGTTGCTTGGTCTTTTTGCTATTCCAACCGATCCTCGTTTTTTTATCTTCTGGTTTAGTATGATATTGATCACTTCAGCGGCTCTTACTTTGTATATTTGGGGACTGGTTGCGACAAAATTTTTTGCCGTTCAAATAATCGGGAAATTGGGTTTTGTTACCGGTAGTATTGGTGCTGTTTTGTTAATTGGAGAGAGTTTGACTTTTTTACAGATTGTCGCGATTGTTCTTGCTGTCATAGGCGTGACCTGTTTCTCTTGGCCTAAAAAATTTTCTCGTTCCAATGTTGTAATTGATAAGGGTATTGTCTTTGTTGTCATATCAATCATTCTTACCGGTGTTGCTGCTGTGTTTTATAAAATGTCGACATTTTATGTTCCGGACTATTCCACCTTTCTTTCTGGACGATTTGTCGGGGATTTGATTGGATGGACCTTTGTGTGGCTAATCGTAAATACTTTTTTTCTGAGGCGAAATTCCTTCAAAGAATTGGCTTGCTGTGTAAAGAGCTCTTCAGGTATCAAAATGATATTGGGGATTGCCGTGTCAACGCTTCTTAGTTCTTGGTTGATATATGAACTGCCTCTTTCAACATTTGCTATGCTTGGTGTTTTAACAGTGCCCGCTGCGTATTTCTTGGTCGTTTTAAATATGGCGAGGA
>PXEC01000127.1 GCA_003566255.1 Candidatus Peregrinibacteria bacterium
GGAACGCGCTCCGCGCGTTCCAGTGTCCCCCTCCGCGCGTTCCAATCAAATCCCCTCCACACCTCTGACTCCAAAATTGACTCCCCTTCCAAAGCCACCTATCATTTCAGCATGAAAGATATGTATCTTGATCACGCTTCAACAACCCCAACGGACCCGAGAGTCCTGAAAGAAATGCTACCCTATTTTTCGGAAAAATATGGAAACCCGGAAGTTCCCCACACAAAAGGCAAAGAAGCTTTGATGGCAATTGACCGCGCTCGTGAAGTCATCGCAAAAATCCTAAATTGCAGAGATTCCGAGATAATTTTTACCGGATCCGCGACGGAAGCAAACAATCTGATTGTTTTCGGAATTGCAAGGGCAGACAAAAAAAAGAAACATATAATAATTTCCTCAATAGAGCACTCTTCAATTCGCCAACCTTGTGAAAAACTGAAAGAAGAAGGTTGGGAAATAACCCACCTTAAAGCAGACAAAGAGGGATTTGTAGATCCGGCAGATCTCGAAAAAGCGATAACTCCGCAAACCGCGCTCGTTTCCGTAATGCACGCAAACAACGAGATAGGAACAATCCAGCCCATCGCGGAATTTGGAAAAATCTGCCAAAAACACGATGTCCCATTCCATACCGATGCGTGCCAGACAGCCGGAACACTTAACCTGGACGTAAAAAATTTAAAAGTGGATGCCCTCACAATCAACGGCGGAAAAATTTACGGACCAAAAGGAGTAGGCGCTCTTTATATAAAAAGAGGAATCGCAATAGAACCGATAATTTTTGGAGGAAATCACGAAAGAGGATCAAGAGCGGGAACCCACAACACCCCGGCAATAATAGGCTTGGAAAAAGCCTTGGAAATAGCACAAAAAGAGAAAGAAAAAGAAAACAAAAGACTAACAAAATTGCGCGACAAGATGATAGAGGGAATTCTAAAAAACATTCCCGGCTCTCTCTTAAACGGGCCAAAAGAAAAAAGATTGCCCGGAAACATAAATATAACGATTCCCGGAATAGACGCGCAGGAACTCTTGCTTCACCTCGACCAAAACGGCATATACGCGAGTAGCGGATCGGCGTGCACGCTAGGAAAAACCTCTCCCTCAAACACCCTCATCGCGATAGGAATTCCAAGAAAAGACGTTTTCAGCAGTATCAGAATAAGTCTTGGTAAAAAAAATACGTTGCCCGATATAGAACGCGCCACCAAAATCATAGCGGATACTTGCTCAAAATTGCGCAAAAGAAAGCCATAAAAACGAATTTTAGTTTATATCGCATCCCCCCCTCGCTTACGTCAACACGTTTTATATTTTTGAACTTTTCACGATCGAAACGAACTGCTATCATTCTAAGCCCCACTAGATATTGTATCTTAAAGGAAAAAAGTTGCACTACATATGGTATAAATAGTGCGTTTAAATAAGTTACTCCATAACAGACATTACTATGCCTCCCATCCAAAAAATCAAAAAACGAAGTGGCGAAATAGTGGAATTTGATCAAGCAAAAATAACGGAAGCCATATGGAAAGCGGCGAAATCGGTGGGCGGACAAAACAAAGAAATGGCGACACAGATCTCCAATCAAGTAACAGCCGTTTTGGAAGTATTTTTCAAAGATGAGACCAACATCCCGACAGTTGAACAAACACAAGATCTCATAGAAAAAATCCTGATAGAGGGAGGACACGCAAAAACAGCAAAAGCTTATATCCTATACAGAGAAAAACACAAAAAAATAAGAGACACACACACCGCAATACTTAACGGTCACTCAACAAAACTCCCCTTCAGCGTCAACGCTCTAAAAGTATTGGCGGGCAGATACCTCCAGAGAAATGAAAACGGGGAAATCGCGGAATCACCGGAAGGAATGTTTCAAAGAGTAGCAAAAGCTCTGGCGGAAGTGGACAAAAGTTACGGAAAGCCAGATGAAGAAATAGACTCCCTGCGTGAAAAATTCACTGATATGTTAAACAATTTCGAGTTTATTCCAGCGGGAAGAACTCTTGCTAACGCGGGAGGTAAAACAAAATTGGTTTCCAACTGCATAGTTCTGCACATGAAAGACAGTATGGATGGGATCTTTCAAACTCTGCGTGACGCGGCGCTTCTGCAACAAGCGGGCTCCGGATTGGGATTTCCTTGGCATCTCCTGAGACCGGCGGGAACAAGAACAAAAAGAACTCAAGGATTGGCCTCCGGACCGGTATCTTTCTTGAAAGCGTATAACGAATCATTCGGCGTCATAAAACAACAAGGCCGGCACGGTGCGAATATGGGTGTAATGAGAGTTGATCACCCGGATATTCTCGAGTTCATAGAGTCAAAATGGGAGGAAGGTTCGCTTGTAAATTTCAATATTTCGGTAGCATTGACGGACGAATTCATGGAAGCGGTAAAAACCGAATCAAAAGAACCGTGGCTCTGCACTTGGAACGGTGAAAAAATGAAACCAAGAAGAATAGTGCGCAACAACAGAGGAGCTTTCATTGAAGCAGTAGAGGAGAACATAACAGCCTCCGAGCTGATGGACAAAATAATAAACGCGGCTTGGAGAAACGGTGAACCCGGAGTTTTATTTCCCGACGCGGCAAATAAAAGCAACCCCATTCCCGCACTGGGAAGACTTGAAGCAACAAACCCTTGCGGAGAACAATGGCTACATGACGGAGATGTTTGTAATCTTGGATCCATAAACCTGGCCAAGTTTGTAAAAGACGGAGAAATAGATGAGATAAGATTAAGAGAAATAACAGGACTGGCTGTACACATGTTGGACAACGTAATAGATCTGTCGGATTTCCCGGTAGATAAAATAAATTCAACATTCAGAAAAAACAGAAGGATCGGTCTTGGAATAATGGGATTCGCGGACATGCTGTTCCAAATGAAAATCCCGTACAACTCTCAAAAAGGATTTGATACGGCGGAAAAAGTGATGACAATAATAAAAGACGCTTCCCATAAATACTCATCAAAATTGGCGGAAGAAAAAGAATGTTTTCCAAACTGGGAAATAAGCATCTACGGTCCGCGGGAGAAAAACATAAAAATGCGCAATTCTGCCCTAAC
>PXEC01000098.1 GCA_003566255.1 Candidatus Peregrinibacteria bacterium
GTAAGAAATATGTAATTAAAAGAGGTTTTAGTACAGTTGCGAAGAAATATAATTTAGTTTTGATTTTGCAATAATACATATACTAATACAGGTTGAGCTATATCCATAGCGTTACTTTTTAAGTTGAAATATGAAATATAAATTTTAAATTAGAGCTGCTAATTAGGTAGGGTAAAATAAGGTAGTTCAAAGCCCTCTTGATGGGTTTGAGATAAAACAAGAATATAAGCTATATAGCGCATACAAAGTAGATATAGGCAATGCCACGCCAAGCCGATGGTGGATATGATGAAATGGGAAAGTGGGGAATCTTGAAATTCCCGCGCCCCAAGTATCTTGATGTACACGTTGGGCTAAAGTAAGCAAATGATTATTTTAGTGATGGTTTAGTTGCTCTACAATATAGGGAAGAGAGAACGAATTATGATAGCTGTTGAAAATTTAAAAGACTTTAAATTGGAAGACGTTAAAATAGACCCTTTTTGGAATAGGGGAACTGAGAAAGAACAAAAAATTCATAGAATTCATGCATATCCAGCGAAATTTCCTGCATTTATTACTACAAAAGCATTAGAATATTGGAGTAACAATTCTAATAATCCACCTGAAAGAATTGCTGACATGTTCTGCGGGTGTGGAACAACAGCATTTGAAGCCAGGCGAAACTCAATTAACTTTTGGGGGTGTGATATTAATCCAGTCGCTACCCTTATTGCAAAAACGAAGAGTCGAAAATACCAATCAAGAAGACTTCAGAAATATTATGGTGCTATTATCAATGATTATACAAAAAGAAGTATTCAGGATCATTTTGATTTTGCTCCAGATCGTTTGAAATATTGGTATTCTCGAGAGCAATACAATGAATTAGCTCACCTAAAGGAGGTGATACTTTCAACAACCCCGGAAAATAGTGATTATAGGCTGTATTTTCTTTGTGGCTTTTCTAATATATTAAAGACTACATCTCGTTGGTTAACAAAATCAATTAAACCTCAAATTGATCCAACCAAAAACCCAGCAAAAGCTATTGATGCGTTTAAAGAACAAATTAATATTATGATTACTGCAAATACTGAGATAGATAATCTGGGAGAAGCGGAATCATACATCATGACTGGGAGTTTTCTGGATGATTCATGGAAAATACCGGCTATTGATATGATTATTACGAGTCCACCTTATGTAACATCTTATGAATACGCAGATTTACATCAGCTTTCATCTTTATGGTTAGGGTATGTTGATGATTATCGAGGACTGAGAGAGGGAACAATTGGGAGTCTTCATCATGATTACAATTTTAATAAGGAATTAAAGCGATTAAATTCTACCGGCTTGAAGATTGTTAACCTATTACTTGATCAGCACAAATCTAAAGCAATGGCAGTTGCCAAATATTTTCTGGATATGCAACGTGTTGCACAAAAAGCATATTCGATTTTGAATACAAATGGAAAAGCACTTTTCGTAATCGGTAATACTGAGTACAAGAACGTCCGGATTGATAATGCTAAGCATTTATCGGAGTCAATGCTTGATGCAGGTTTTTCTTCCATAAGTTTGACAAAGCGCAAAATAAGCAACAAAATCCTTACACCATACCGAGATGAACGTGGAAAATTTACTTCTAATTCAATGGGAAGAAAAGTATATAGTGAAGAATTTATTATCATTGGGAGAAAAGATATATGAACCAGATAAAACAACTAAAAATCAGGCCCTATGCCCGACTGTTAACTATGTTGGGAGAACAGCTTATAAAAAATGAAAAAATTGCACTCATTGAGCTGATTAAGAACTCCTACGATGCTGACGCTGATTGGGTAAAAGTAACATTTCAGGGTTTTGGTGAAAATTATAAGATTAAGCAGAATTCAAAAATAATTATTGAGGATAACGGCGATGGAATGAGTCAGGACATTATAGAAAAGCACTGGCTTAACCCTGCTACTCCCGAAAAGAAGCGAATAAAGAAATTTAAAGATACAACAAATAAGGGGCGTATTATCCAAGGAGAAAAAGGTATAGGTCGCTTTGCGATATTAAAGCTCGGGCGTAAAATAAAAGTTATCAGCAAGACCAAAGACGATAAACAGGAACATTATGTATCCTACGATTTTTCACATTATGATGATGACTTTCTTACTGTAGACGGAAAGGAGGAAGATCTTTTCATTGACAGTTTAGAGGTGACTCTTGCTAGCCAAGGTCCTGAACGTATTGTCCCTTCAGATGTAACATTTGGATCTCGAAAAAAGAGACGCTTAAATCATGGAACAATTATTGAAATCAGTAACCTTAAAGGTAGCTGGAGCGAAAAAAAAGTTGAGTCTATTTATCGTGATCTGACCAAGCTGGAATCAATATTTACAGGTAAAGAAAATGTGGATTTTGAGGTCAGTATCTATAAAAACAATGAACATCAGAACTTCCAAGATGATTACCTTGAAAAGTTAAATTATCTATTAAATGAAAGATCGGTTATAAAAATTGAGAACGGTTTTTTTGATGCTAAGAAATTAGAATTCCATTTTAAGTTAAACGGTGTTGATAAATCAATTTTTCTTACTGATGAAGATACCAAAATCAGGGGTCTAAAGTCATTTAGGGAGCGTTTTGGAAATAAAGGGGAAATTATAAAAGAAAGAGGATTAGAGTGTGGGGATTTTACATTCGGATTCTATATTTTTGATTTTGGACCGAAAGCCCCTGCTAAATATAAAATAGACAGAGAAGACAAAGAAATATTAAGATCTCATAGAATTTACTTGTATCGAGATAATATTCGAGTTTACCCTTACGGAGATCCTGAAGATGACTGGTTGCAAATTGATATTCTGCGCGGAACTATTGCAGCCGGTCAATTTCTTAGCAATGACCAGGTTGTTGGTTATATAAATATAACTCAAAAAGAGAATCCTAAGCTAAAGGACAAAACAAATAGAGAGGGTTTGATTTTTGAAGGTGACGCAACAGAAGATTTTATAACTATTATTCAGTCTTTTTTATTCTATTTGCGGAACAAACCATATAGGGAATATCAAATTAATATAGAAAGAAAGAAAGATCAGGA